>CAZJHC010000034.1:0-16836 GCA_964545645.1 uncultured Saprospiraceae bacterium | reverse complement strand
GATTATCCTATTCTCACCCATATGGGCAAAATCTCTGCTCTGGAAGCCAAACTCAAAGCAGAAAGTGAATATGAAAAATTCAGAGTTCTTCAAGATGAAACCTATGAATCTGATTTTGATAAGTTGGTAAGTAAAACGACGAAAAAATTAAAATGACAGCAAAACAAGCACAGGATAAACTCGGGCAAACCCTTTGGGGTATCGCCAATGAATTGCGAGGAGCTATGAATGCAGATGACTTCCGTGATTATATGCTTTCGTTTTTATTCTTACGATATTTATCGGATAACTACGAAGCCTCTGTACAAAAGGAACTCGGCTCTGATTATCCACAATTAGAAGAAGATGATAAGCGTACTCCGCTATCCATTTGGTACAAGGATAATGCTGATGATGTAGTCGCCTTTGAGAAGCAAATGCGAAGGAAGGTGCATTATGTGATAGAGCCACAATATCTATGGCGAAGTATATCTGAGCTAGCACGTACACAACATGGTGACTTGTTACTAAATTTACAAAAAGGGTTCAAGTACATCGAAAACGAATCTTTTGAAAGTACATTCAGAGGTTTATTCTCAGAAATCAATCTGGACTCTGATAAACTCGGAAGAACCTATGAAGACCGGAATAATAAATTATGCACCATCATCACCAAAATAGCGGAAGGTATTGCAGACTTCTCTACGGATAACGATACCCTTGGTGATGCTTATGAATATCTAATTGGACAATTTGCGGCAGGCTCAGGTAAAAAAGCAGGAGAGTTTTATACGCCACAACAATTATCCACCATCCTATCAAAGATTGTCATATTGGATTGCCAAAATCCAAAATCAGGAGCTAAGCAAAAACTCAACAAAGTCTTGGATTTTGCCTGTGGGTCAGGCTCTCTACTCCTAAACGTAAAAGATAAAATCGAAAAAGAAGGGGGTACCATTGGAAGGATATATGGACAAGAGAACAATATAACGACCTACAACTTATGCCGAATGAACATGCTATTGCATGGTGTCAAAGATTCGGAGTTTGAGATTTTTCATGGAGATTCATTAAAAAACGAATGGGAAGATCTTAATGAAATGAATCCATCCAAAAAGATTGAATTCGATGCCATTGTAGCGAATCCACCTTTTAGTTTACGTTGGACACCTTCGGAAGTAATGGGCGAAGATTTTCGCTTCAAGAACTATGGATTGGCACCTAAGTCTGCGGCGGATTTTTCTTTCTTACTACATGGTTTTCATTTTTTGAGCGACAGTGGAACCATGGCTATCATTTTGCCACATGGAGTCCTATTCAGAGGAGGAGCAGAACAGAAAATCCGAACTAAATTATTGAAAGATGGAAATATAGACACCGTTATTGGTTTACCATCTAATTTGTTTTTCTCTACAGGAATCCCAGTATGCATTTTGGTTTTAAAGAAGTGCAAAAAAGACGATGATGTACTTTTCATCAATGCAAGTGAACACTTCAAAAAGGATAAAAGACAAAATCATTTAAGACCAAAAGACATCACCAAGATTGTTGACACTTACATCAATCGTCCGAACGAGGAAGAAAGATATGCACGAAGTGTTTCCATGGAGGAAATTGAGAAGAATGATTACAATCTCAATATTTCAAGATATGTAAGCACGGCAAAACCAGAGAAGAAAATTGATTTACAAGAGGTGAATTCTCAACTTGAGCAAATAAAATTAAAAGCAGAAGCAGCGAGAGAAGAACACAACAAATACTTAAGAGAACTTGGACTAAATGAAATATAATAGCCAACACTCTTCCGTCCTCTCCTCCCGATGCTCAGGACAGGCTATTCCTGCAGAAGACAGACAACCAGGAGCATACCCACGATAAATACATAGCTAATTGAAACGCTAATTGCGAACCAAAAAGCACTCGATACTCATAATAGATATGAGACAATAAACTACCGCCTAAAGTGTATTCAATTCACCTGTAAGTCCGTTCTAAATTAAAATAAAACCTAAGTGAAGTATACAATCATCGGTGCAGGTATAGGAGGGCTTACAACTGGCTTAGCCTTTGAAAAAGCAGGGATAGAGTACCAGATATTTGAACGATTTAAGGACTTGAAAGAAGTAGGTGCCGGAATCTGGCTTTCACCCAATGCATTGCAGGTATTGGAATATTTAGACCTATTAGAAGAAGTCAAGCTCAATGGAAATTCGATAGATCGGATAACCATTGGAAGACCAGATCTAACTCCAATCTCGGATAACCCTCAAGACTTCATCAAAGGAAGATTTGGCTACTCTGCCATTGCCATCCATAGAGCCAAACTTCAAAAAATTCTTTTAGATAGAATTCCTAAGGATAAAATCTACTTCGACAAAAGTTTTGAATCGTTTGAAACATTGAAGAATGGTGAGGTGAAAGTGTTGTTTGCAGATGGCTCAGAGGCTCATACAGATTTTCTAATCGGCGCAGATGGAATTCATTCAAGATTGAGAAAGCAATTATTTCCGGATAGTCAATTGCGATATACTGGACAGACCTGTTGGCGAGGTATAGCCAATACAGAACTGCATAGTGATTTTGATAACAGAGTCTATGAATTATGGGGCAAGCAGATAAGATTTGGCTTTTCGAGGATATCCAAAGCTAAGTACTATTGGTTTGCTGTGGCACTGGATGAGCCCAATCAGACAGATGACAGCAGTTGTCTCCAACAAAAACTTCTGTCACTATTTGATACTTTCCATTCGACCGTCATCGATCTGATAAAAGCGACAGCTCAAGAAGACGTTATCCGAAATGATATAAATGACTTGAAACCAATGCCACATTGGTATCGAGGGAATGTATGTCTGATAGGTGATGCTGGTCATGCTACTACGCCAAATATGGGACAAGGCGGAGCCCAAGCTATCGAAGATGCTTATTACTTAAGCCATATAATACAAGCATCACCGAACAAGAATAATTTCGAATCATTTCAGGCAAAAAGGCAAGCCAAAGTAAATTCAATCGTCAGTCAATCGTGGACTACCGGAAAAATAGCGCATTGGAGATATGGCAGAGGACTAAGGAATATGATATTAAAAATTATCCCAAAGACTCTACTCAATAAGAAGATGATCGAAATGTATCAAATAGAGCAATACAACAGTTAGTTATAAAAGGGTTACTTTTCATATCTCACAGAGACACCTTATAGCATCAATACATCATCAGCATTATTCAAAATAAACAAATAGTGAAAAAATTTAATATTTATACGGTCACGGTTGGAGCCTTAATGCTCTCATTTTTTTCTTGTCAATCAGATTCACATATTGAGCTGAAAAAAGCCCTGACATTCTACGCTTCGTTTGACAATGATACTACAGTAGACTTCGGATTGGGGGATACTAAGATGTATACCGCCAATGGTTCTTATCAAAATGGGAAGAGAGTGCTGGATAGTATTCAAATCGGGATGACCAATCCAAATCATAGAATTGTTGAAGGCAAGGGAGTATTGGGCGATGCATTTGAATTTGGCAAGGAGAGAAGTAAGCAGGTTATATTTTATAAGAGTAAGGCCAATATCTCCTACGATCCTCAAAGCTGGTCAGGCTCTATGTCATTTTGGTTAAGTGTAGATCCTTCTACCGATCTTAAGGGATATACAGATCCGGTACAGGTAACGGATGCAAACTATAACGACGCCTCTGTCTGGGTCGACTTTACTGACGATCAACCGCCACATTTCAGATTAGGAGTGATAGGAGATAAAAACCAATGGACCTTAGATACCCTAAGTGCTCCGACAGAAACAGTATTTAACAAAAGGGTCATTGATGTTGCAGAGCCAACATTTTCGAGAGAGTCATGGACACATGTGCTGATGACTTATCAAGAACTGGGTACGGCAAATAGTGAATCCAGACTATATCTTAATGGTGAAAGTATGGGCTCAATAAATGGAATAGACGACCCATTTACTTGGGATATCGAAAACTCAAATATTTATCTGGGATTAGGGTTTACTGGTTTAATGGATGAATTGTCAATATTCAATAAGGCTTTAACAGAAGATCAAGTCCGTGACATTTACGAATTAGCTGGAGGCATAAAATCAATACTCTAAGCTATTAAGTGAGCGATAAGACCACGTCAGGATGATTAGTTCTGCCCAAACTTGAGACTACTACTCCCCTACTTTTATTTCCTCATTAAAAATATGCTTCCCAAACCACTGCCAATTGTGCCAAGATCCAGCATATCGTTCTTTGGGCTTATAAAGCGAATGTCCTGGCGTGTCATAGATGATGAGCTTAGTTTCGACGTCCATATCTCTCAATCCTTGTAGCAATTCGTAGGCATTGGCAATAGGAGCCCTTTGGTCATTTTTGCAATGCTGAATCAGCGTAGGCGTCGCCGCTTGCTTAATATAAGTTATCGGAGACGTTTTCTCATAAAGTTCTGGATCATTCCAAGGAGTATCTCCTAAATACTGAATAGTAAAAGGATGCAGATCCGTGGTGGCATAATCTGTCTTCCAATTACTGATGCCTGCGCCAACAGAGACCGCCTTAAATCGATTGGTCGTAGTGGCCAAAAAAGCCGCTATGTATCCCCCTTGACTCCACCCCATACAACCCATTTGGGAAGTATCAATGAGATTCAATTCATCCAAATGATCTATCCCTGATAAAATATCCCAAGCATCTCCTATTCCTAAGTTACCTACGTTGAGGGATCGAAATTTTTCTCCATAGCCCCCTGAGCCCCTATAATTAGGGCGTAACACCAGCGCTCCCTTATTTAACCATTGTACTACAGGACAAAAGACTGGTACCGGTGTTGGTCTGTCTGTCATAGTGGGACCACCATGTATCACTACGAGTAATGGATACTTCTTAGATGGATCGTAATCGTCAGGCTTATGTAATATTCCCTCTATGGAAGTGCCATCTTTGCTCTCCCATCTAATCACTTCGCTGGTTCCCACTTTCCAATTGGCTATTTGATCAGAAAAGTCACTTATCTGCTGAGGAGCATAGGATATCAAAGATGTGCGAAATACTTCTCGCAGGCTGCGATCATTCTCTCCAATTAAGGCAACCATAGACCCATCTGCATCTATCGAAAACTCATATACTCGATCGGGGGCCTCGCTCACCACTTCGATACTGCCATCGATAGGGTTTATTTTAAACAATTGTGCTTTAGTCCTTTGATAAGCCACAGCATAAATACCATCGGATGACCATTTAAGATCCTTTAATTCTTCGTCAAAACCTCTTGCCAGCTCATTTCTTATTCCACTATTTACATCAATGGTGAAATAATGGCCATTAGAATAATAACTTGTATTGAGGTCATTAAGCGTGGTGTAATAGACTATAGACTTACTATCTGGAGACCAGTCAAAAACAAAGTCCGGACCTCGGTGATTGACCAAAGTTTTCCACCTTTTGCTGGCTACATCCAGTATGCCTATATCCGAACTCAAATAAGTATTAACTAATGAATTGGGCTGTTTGTCAAATGCTATTTGAGTTCCATCGGGAGACCACTTAAACGCATTAATGGTAAAATCGACACTATCTATTAAGGCAACAGGCTTTGGCCACTTCAGACAGTTCATATCTTGCTCACCATGGCAAGGCCTGATACTCTGGTCAACAAGCGAAGGCCTGAAGTCTATCAGATACAACCAAGAATGTACCCATTCCTCATCTTCAACTTCAAAGTTTCCAAATTCGTCTCTTAGAGATTTTCTATCAACAGCCTCCTGTTGATCCATGGTGAAAGCAAATTTGGTTCCGTCAGGCGACCAGTCGTATGAACTAATATCTCCATCCACTTTGACCGCCGCAAAGGATTCGCCTCCATCTGCTCTTATCACATATATCTGGGTGCCTTCGGATCGATAAGACAAAAAGGCTATCCACTTGCCATCTGGGGACCATTTGGGATCGTAACTGCTCGAACTTGGGTTATTGGTCAAGGGAAATGCTTGATCACCATTTTTAGAGATCCATATCTCCGTATCAAATCTGTTAGTTTCCCACTCTACTGACCTAACTTGAAAAACCACATCTGCTCCATCAGGAGATATATGAGGGTTGCTTGGGCCTCTCAATGAGCTGGACTGCTCAATGGTCGGTTCTATCAGTCCAGATTGAGCAGCAAGACTAATCGATAAAATCAAGCATAGAGCAAAAAGAGAAATTTTCATTTTAATCATTTAGATGATCACTTACACAAAGCGCCATAGTTAATGCTTGCAATATTATGTTATCGCCCACATGATTAATTGTAAAAGTGCAAACTTGGTATTAATGATGATTCGAATGATAATTAGAAGAAACTAAGTTACGCCTATCAAAAAACGACTTAGGAGAGGTATCCGTCACAATCTGAAAATCTTTTATAAAGTGTGATTGATCAAAGTAGCCATATTTATATGCCAATGTTGTCAAGCTTGTCTTGGGTTGACTCTTATGGTATTCAGTTAATCTTCTTATTCTAATTACTCTGGCAAATTGCTTAGGGCTGATTCCAAGATGCTCTAAAAATTGTCGCTGCAAATATTGACTACTAATGTTAAGGTGTGCCGACAGCTCTTTGACTTTGAAGTTTTTATAGTTCTGATAGATATAATTAATACAGTAATAAATAAGCTTAGAATATGGTGCCTGTCCTCCTATCAATCGAGCCATATAATTCCTTATGGCCTTGATTGCCTCTTGATTCGTTTTGCAATGAAGGACTTGATCTTGAAGTAGGCTTAATGTTTTATCACCGATATCATCAATAGCGCACGATCTATCCCTGTATATCACAGCTTTGTCCGGAAACAATACTTTGGTAGCCCAAGGGTGAATTTTGACACTGATAAGCTCCATGTCTCCTGCGAGGTTGAATTCTATAGCCTTTTCTGTTTGCCCAAGGATAAATCCAGCGCTCAACTGAGCTATATGCTTTTGGGAATTCATTTTTATTGATACCGTATTGTATCTGGAGAAATACATCTCAACAAAGCCGTCAGGTACGGTTACAGCACTAACATCATGGCGAGACAAGGCTGATGCTTGTAAGATGCTATATCCCACGATGAATGAACCTAAAGCAGATTTTTCAGGATAGAATTCAATCTTCATCTTATAATCTAACTATAATGGAGTGGTTCTTATTGGCTACAGCTATGGGTATATTGCGACTGATCGTATGGGCTACCTACAGATCTAAAAATCTGCAGAGAAGGGATTTCATCTACGACATAAGCTTAGATAATCGATACGGTACTAATGAGAGATACTTAATAGATGACGAGCGCTTTATGATGCTCGTTCCTGATGGAGCTAATAATTTAGAACGCAGAGCCTTTGGGAATATGGATATAGACTATTGTGTCTACACTCATTCCATCGGAGACTTTTATGTCCAACCAAAGTAGTCATGGATTAGGAAGAGCACCAAATGGATGTATTCCTACAAAAATCATCCATCTGATGCATTATTCTCTTAAGACGTATTCATTACTCTTTCTATTCTTCTCTTATGTAAGAATGATAGAGTTATATACAATCCTCCTCATCACTGCGAGTTTCATTGCCTTCTTCATCCTCGCCTCTGACGCCGAGGATCACACAAAATTTGATTTGTCCCGTTGACCAGTTCGGATTGAAGAGTACTCCATACTCTGCACAAAAGATCTGGGCGGCACAAAATTCTCCACCACCTCCAATCTTAATGTCGTCATCTGAAAAGCGCAAGCAGAAGTTCACCTCTGCCGAAGCCAGAGAAAAGTCTAACCCCACTGAGCCATAGGCCTCCATTCTAAATGATGTAGGTCCTGTGATACATCCAGTCACATTGAAGTTGCCCCCTATGACTGCCAGTGGCACATCGATATTTCCCCGCAGTTTGGCTCCATCCCATGTAGATGCGATGATCTGTATATCCGATTGTAATTTGGTGACACCGAAGTCTACCTTGGCCTTGACCTTACCTCCAAGTGCTAAGCCTTGAGCAGACACCCTACCCTCTACTACTACTGCCACGACATCCAGCGGCGTCTCCATAGCTCCAAAGAGGAAGATACCAGTCTTGGTAGAGGCGGTGAGCTGTAGATCAGTTTTCAACTTGGCGCCACCACCAAAATCAATATTGGTCATCTGCCATCCTGATATAGAAACCTCGTCTTTGCTGATTTCTCCAGCTATAGCGAAATCTGAGATTCCCCCAGGTAATGAGGCCATACCCTCAACAAAAAGACCATCATTATTGATCTGTATTTTGAGATCTGCAGCCATACGAGCATCACCCATCTCAAGATTGGCCTTGGCGATACCCAATAGTTCAAATTGTCCATTGCGATTGAGTCGGCCAGATATCTTAGTCTCTCCGATTCCAAACGGCAAGGTGGACATGGCACTTAGATAAATCTGATCTGGAGTAACATGAATGATCGTCTCACTAAGCTCCTGCACACCAATTCCTGGCATGTTCATACTAAGCTTTTGCTCGAAGTAGTATTGCCATTCATTAAGCTCAGTACCGATATTAGCATAAACTTTACCCGATTGAGTTTGTCGAGGGATGACCTTGGAGAGTTCTTCTCCCAATATTTCACCCAAGATGTCTGTTTCATATTCTCCAGCAAATCTCAAGAAAGTCTCCTCTCCATCTACATTGAGTTGCAAAGTGACATTACCCAGCTCCACTCTCGTATCCACAGGTAAAAAATCCAGAATAGTATGGCCAAATTCTGCTGTACCATTAATGCCCATTCGATATGCTGCATCAGTAAACCCTCTATCAAATAAATCAACAGCACCAAGTGGACTGAAGTCATTTTGGATGACTGCCTCTCCTTTTATATCGATGGGATATTTTTTAAGAGGTATTGTACCCTTAAGATATAGATGGCCATCAAACTCTTTAAAGTTGGTTCCACCGACAATCTCTTCTAACTCATCACTGAATTTTTTAGGCTTAAATTTAAAATGGGGCTTAGCTGCAATGCCGATGTGGACATCTTTTATAGACCATTTTTTCTTGACGCTCTGACTGGCAGGCTTAAATTTCTTTTTGCCATCAGCACCTTCTACGACCTTAGCAGGCTTATCTTTTACTTCATATTGATCCATATCCCCCTTGACGAGGATAGCGGGCACCTGTGGCTGTAGATAGATTGTATTGAATGATAGCGCCGTATTGCCGATCAACATAGGATATGTAGACCCTCCAGGGGCGAATCCTGAAGACTCCTCCAGTGTCAATTTGAAATAGCAATCCTCCTCCTGCAATGGCAAACTTTCATCCTGCTTGATAAAGGCTTGGCCCGCACCGTATTGAAGATTCGCACCAAACAAGTCCGAAAGATCTGCGCTCTGACCGAACAAACCATTGTCAGGCAATAAAAAGGAACCAAAACCTGTAAACTTACTCAGCTCATCACTGCGATTATGATCTATCGTGAAATCACCGCTTGAGATTGATGTGATACCCTCATCGGTCTCTGCAAACACAGTCCCCTTGATCTGAAAACCTCCCGGAAGCTGCTGGACCCGCTCTTTATTAGCGAAGAGCTGCACACCATTACAAAGTTCACCGACAGGGAGCATGACGTTTTCGCCATTGTCAACGACATTACCGAATTCGTCAACAGTAATGATCTCTTCTTCAAAGATGTCTATGGGTTCAAATGGATCCGTAGAACATTGGGTAAAAAGGATAGCTATGATTAATATGGATATAAACTTGAACATGAATTTCATGATTAATTATTTAGCGGATGATTATTAAAATGAAGGACAGTCGATACGGACTCCGTTTTTGGATTTTAGATGTATGGGCAACTTATACTGAGCATATACCATGAGCCTATAGTGATCACTACTTAGCGGTCGAGATTCAAATCCACCAGCGATAAACTGGCTATTGCCATTTTTAGAGAATTGTCCTTCTATCCCAAAGGCAAATTGTCGATATGGATAAGAGGCTCCGATGGCCCCTATTACGCCATAGCCTTGATCTTGCTCTACCTTAAACTGATAATCAACTATGCCAGGATATCCCTCAGTGGTAAAATCTGTTCGCCACTTGGTCGCCCCAGCACGGACATAAGGATTGACTTTGGACAGTCCTAATAAGGTGCTGACGCTATATGTCAGAGAAAGCTCTATCTGATCGTGGGTAAAGCTGAAGTTCTCCTTGATATATAGAGGATTCCAATTGTAATCCAGACGGACGCCATAATTATCACGTTGATACATGACAAAAATATCGTAAGGCATTAGGCTCGGGCTGAAATCACTCTGGACAGATCTGTGGACAGGAGACAAGCCAGCACCAATATAAATTTGTTGATACTGGCCTATAAGCTCAGGACTACTCCATAGCACTATCAGAATCAGTAAAATACGTTTGACAATAGTGAAAGGCATATTGTATTATTTTGGTAATCGATAATGATCGCAAGATGATACAAGAATCAGCTTATCACCAAAATCAGAGGGTGGACAAAAGGTGGACAAAAGCAGAATTATTACGAAAAACTGGGAAAAACCCCATAAAACCCAGACAAATGTGCCTGCATCAAGCTCTTGATGGAGCTATTCGCATAGTTTATACTCTTCCTTTGGCGAGAGACAGATTTGATACACCACTACTAATGCTTCGCTGCTCGAGTGTCTCTCACCTCGGACTAATAGAACAGCTAAACTTGGATGATAAGAACTGAGATGTGACAAAGTGGCCTTACTCAATATTCTGTTGACCAGAAGAACATTGCTCCGCAGTAGTAAACTTCAAAGAGCGCAGGCCATACGATGGCATTAAGAGCAAATAATTATCTTTAAATAACTAACAAGGAAACCCGTATGAATGTCTTATCCCCTTCTATCAATCTACTCGATACTACATGGTAGTATGATAGAGATGATCTGAGGAAAGACTATAGGGTCTTTATTGGATCTAACATGAGATCAAAAACATTGGTTTTGATTATATATACATATGTTCTGCTCAATTAGAAAATAGAAAATAGAAAATAGAAAATATGATACACAAAATAATAACCCTAATTGCCATACTATTAATTGGCTTAAGTTCTTTTGCTCAAGAAATAAGTCCGCCTGTTGAAAGCTTAAAACAACTTTATGAGAACAATGAGGCATTTAAAAAGACAATAGATTTAATGCTCAAAAATGTTTCACCTCTTCCTAATGGAGGAGTAAATCCATGGAAGGATAAAAACTTCGATGATTTATGTGAATTTGTCAATGAGTGGTTCTACTTCCTCCCCAATACTCATAATGGACTTGATAGGATTCTAAAGTTTTCATTTTTATACTACAACAACCCTGATGGGATGAACTTTGTTCTCAAAGAACCAGGTCTTAGTTGGGCTAACTCATTTATTGATGAACGTGGAAAATTTATGGATAGTCCCGAGTCTGTTAGAATTATTGAAGAATGGCTTTCTGATAATTCATTGAACAATGAAGAATTTGAATTACCTATAGATGGCTTTAAGTCATTTAATGAATTTTTCACAAGAGATTTAAAACCTGGAGTTCGGCCAATTGACGATGCAACTGATAAATCTGTCCTCGTATCACCTGCAGATGGAGTAATAAATATGATAGCAAATGAGCTGGAGTTAGACACGGAAATACCAACAAAAGGAAGAATGACAATGAGTTTAAATTCTCTCCTTAATCAATCAAGTTATGCAAAGAAATTTGTAGGAGGGTCCGCAATGGCTATTTTCCTAATGCCAGATAATTATCATCATTATCATTCACCGATTACAGGAAAAATAGTAG
The DNA here is from genome assembly GCA_964545645.1 of uncultured Saprospiraceae bacterium. Taxonomy (GTDB): domain Bacteria; phylum Bacteroidota; class Bacteroidia; order Chitinophagales; family Saprospiraceae; genus GYS-P2D. The sequence goes on along the minus strand of CAZJHC010000034.1, from coordinate 5,044 downwards.
AATCAAATGAAAATGTAGGGAAAAGACTTTTTGGCATGCCTGATATACTTGATATGTTCAACAATGGGAACCTTGGTTATAATAAAGATTATAGTGTTTTTGAGGATTTCAAACATGGATATTTCATTATTGAAACTGGAGATTATGGATTCATTGCAATGATACCAATAGGCTTGCAAACAATTGGCTCTGTAGTATTTGAAGATGCCTATAAGGATGTTAGTAATGATAATCCAAAACAAATTCATAAGGGAGAAAAACTTGGTCATTTTAAATATGGAGGTTCTACAGTATTACTGATTTTCGAAAAAGGAAAATTAAATTCTATGACTGTGGAACAAGGACAAAGAATAGGAAAATTGAAAAACTGAGCAGAATAAATAAGACTCTGTGTGATCGTCAAGATCAAGCATAAAGTCGCTGTTGCGTTGAGTCGTTAGCCTTGAGGGCTACAGGTAAAGCGAAGGGTTTTTTGTTACTACCATTGCTCCGTGGTATTAAAATTCAAAGAGCGCAGGCCATACGATGGCATTAAGAGCAAATAATTATCTTTAAATAACTAACAAGGAAACCCGTATGAATGTCTTATCCCCTTCTATCAATCTACTCGATACTACATGGTAGTATGATAGAGATGATCTGAGGAAAGACTATAGGGTCTTTATTGGATCTAACATGAGATCAAAAACATAGGTTTTGATCATATATACATTAGTTATAGGTCATTCGAGAATTAAAAAATGAAGAGAATATTAAATAGCCCATTAAAACTTCTTGGTTCAGTAACAATACTGATCGGGTTGATAACTATCATTTTCACTTATGGCTATCTATTAATTCTTGGGTTGATGATTGTTGCTGTTGGACTAATTCCATTTGTTATTGATAAAATAATTTCAACTGGAGAAAGTAAATGGTTGACCAAGCAAATTGCTGCTTCAATTATTTATTTAGTCACACTTGCTGTGATTTGGCTGAACTGGCAGTCTCATAATCAAATCGAATTCAAAAATACGGAAATTCAATCTGCTGCAATTGTCTTTGGAGTTGAAGGTTATCCGGAACTTCCTAAATCCAAATTTTGGAAAAGAAAGATTAAGATACCTGAAAATGGATTGCTAATTACATCAACCAAAGCAAGTGAAATTTCCAATTCCATAAAATATGAAGACAAGTCAAACCCAATAGGCTGGAATCCAAATTTCTCGTTTCCATGTATAATAAACAAAGGTGAAATTCGAGCATGGTTATTTACTAAAGGAAATGACTATAGTATTACAAATAATATTTCAGATTTAGCTGAAGTCGTATGCATCAATAACTCTACGAAACACCATTCAAGTGAAAGTCCAATATGGAATGATAAAACAAAAGGAAACTATCTATGGCTTCAAGATAGAAACTTAAGTAGATTACCTTCTTATATAGATACAATAGATGTTTACAAAATGATTCTGACAGGCAACAACTTTAGTTCAGTTCCAAAACAAGTATTAAACAATCAAAACTTAAAAGAACTATACCTCAGTAAGAATAAAATTGAATCACTAACAACATCCTTAACAAATCTAAAAGACCTGAGGCTTCTTGCGATTAATGGAAATAAAATAATTGACATTCCAAACGAAATAGTGATGATGGAAAATTTAGAAGTGATATATCTTAAGGAAAATAATATAAGTGTCAATAGAATAGAAGAGATGAAATTAATGAACCCGAAATTAGAAATAAAGTAACGACCTATAACAAGCGATATGAGATCAGATTGGCTATCGCCAAATCCGCTCCATATCGCCAATCCGTCAGCACAATGAATGAAGCCAATCCGTCCGGTTAAACCAAAAAAAATCAATAACAAAATGAATTACAACCTTGTACTACTCATAGGCTTTGTTTTTTCGACATTCCAACTGATCATGGCACAGGACATTGATGGAAGCAAAGATCATCCAATCATTTCTCGTTATCCCAATTCCAAAATACTCAGTTATTATGAGCGTGATTACAATGAACTAAAATTTGCACATAAGCCAGCTAAAGTTGAGCAAGCCCCAACAGATTTTATAGACGTCAAAGGAAAGCACTATTCTATTGTGTATGAATTGCCAATTGGCAAAACAACTGTTGAAGCAATGAAAAATTATAAAGACGCCATCACCAATGAAGGAGGACAGATAATATTTGAATGTTCCTCAGGGCAGTGTGATGGAACTGATGCTTGGTATAGTGCTAAATTTTTCAACTCCATTTACACTTCTAATGAAAGATCAGGAGGTGGAGTAAGCCATTATGAGCATTTTGACGCATTTCATCAAACACAAAAATACCTTGTTTCAAAAATAGAAACCTCAGACAAGGTATATTTTATAGAAATTGGGATGACACCCAAATACGATGAACATGCGGTAAAAGTATGCTTAGAAATCATTGAGCAAGAATCAGTAGAGTTGGGACTGATAAGAGTTAACGCTGATATTATCAAGGAGAAGATGGACAAAAATGGAAGGATTGAATTATACGGAATTTACTTTGATACAGGTAAGGCAGATATAAAAGAGTCCTCAGCGGCTGAATTAGATGAAGTATTAAAGTATTTAATAGCAAACCCCGAAGTACATATCTATATAGTTGGACATACAGACGATACTGGTAGCCTCAAAACGAACCTAACATTATCTAAAGAAAGAGCATCCGCTGTCCTACAGTACCTACAAAGTAAAGGCATTGCTTCATCTCGCCTGATGGCACATGGGGTGGCTTCATTTTCTCCAGTATCAACAAATGAAACTGAAGAAGGTCAACAATTGAATAGAAGAGTAGAATTAGTTAAACGATTAAAATAGATATTAATGAAATTAAACTTAGTATGCCTATTGGCAATAGCCGTCTTGGCGTCATGTAATGGACAAGATAAGCCAGTGACAACGATGTCTGAAAAAACGAATCAAACAAATAGTAATAGCAATACGGTTTTGAGTAATCAAAAAGCTTGCGAAGCGATACCTCTTGCTACTATTGCGGAGCTAATGGGTATAGAACAGTCAGCTGTAATAGAGGAAGATATGAGTTTTGGTAAGGGAAGGTCCATGTGTTATTTCTATTCTAAAGAAGGAGATAGAAAGGTTTATATCCGTATGGCTTGGAAAAATGAAAAAGCAGAAGAAAACAAGGTACTACAGCAACAATTTGCTGATGCATTAGCCAATGGAGAGAAGGATATTAAGAGTTATACAGAAGTAGAAAACTCGGAGCACGGACAGGTTTTGTTTGGCATAGGTCAAGATAGAGAAAATAAGTATATCCACATGCTTCGAAAGCGATATGGAAATAAAGCCGAAATTTCATTGGAATTGCTGAAAGAGAATAAAGACGAAATGGCTCAAGATATTCTAATGAAAATCATGAACGCTATAGACTAAAGTCAGTCGACAATCGAATTTCTATGTACAACTGACTATAGTAAAACAGATACCCTTGAGTTGATCATAAGTCTTAAAGAAGGAATTCCACCAGGATTTGTTAATGGTGTACCAAAAAACATGTTTGTTCAAGAGGGCATAATCTTCGAATCAACAGGGTCTGCCAGTAATGCATTTTTTAATGTCTTAGCTATGAAGTATGGATTAACTCAGCAGAATCTAACAATAAAAAATAAGCAACTATTCACCTGTGCCAATCTCAATAAGAAACCAATAGACTATAAAAAAGGAATGGCGAAGTTTAAAATCTTTCTCGAAGATGACACTGACGATGCTGAGTTGTTTGTGACTTTCGATTTCAAGAATTCTACTATATCATTGAGCGAAAAAGATCCTGTATATAGACAATCGTTAATCAGATTAATGAGCAGTAACGCCGACTAACAGCAGAGATCAGATCGCATCTGTGCTTACTCTACAGAGACGCAGGATATTAAAGATAAAGTGAGAAAAATGGTCAAATCTAACAGCCTATAGGCCGTCGATAGTAATGGCTAATGGTCGCATATCTCCCTGTGGGTGAGAATCACAGCATATAATCAATTGTCTCTAAGGAGTGTACAATAACCTCATCGGATCATGGGCATCCATAGCTCAAGGCATGTGGCGAGAGGCGCAGGATTAGAACCATGAGAATAATGCTATCTTAATCGATGAAAAGATAAAATTCGCTCACAGATGAACGCTATAATAGACTTTATCAAGAAGCATCCAAACTTCTTCATGGCGTTGTCCTACTTCGGCATCATCTGGCCATTATATGTTATCATTAATCACTATGAGCTGCATCACCATTTTCCTCGACACTCATTAGAGACTAAGTGGGACAAGATGATTCCTTTTGTACCTCAATGGGTCTATTTTTATGGCAGCATGTATGCTTTTGTTATACTGCCATTTATATATGTCCGTAATCACTTGATTTACAAGCGCATGTGGTTGTCTTTTTGTTTGACTGGATTGATTGCCTATGTGGTTTTTTTGGTCTATCCAACGTATGATATCATGCGACCAGTCACCAATCCTTTTGATTTCTCGAGGTTTTTCTTGGCGCTGGACAATGAGCATGATTCTCCGTACAATTGTTTTCCATCCTTACATGTCGGATTTTCGATGACGGCCGCATTTTGGGTCTATTTTGTAGATCGTTCTAAGATTGGGTTGTCCATATTCATATGGGGTTGTCTGGTGTCTCTCTCAGTATTATTTGTAAAGGAACATTACATAGCTGATCTCCTATTCGGGCTGGTCTTGTCGGGATCGCTATTTTTCTATTTATCGAGAGGATTAAGAAACATCTTACCTCAACCTGCCTCACAATGGACCAATAACAAAAAATGGTTGCTGGTACCAGTAGGCCTCTACATACTCGAACTGGCCTATGTATTGATCAAATATTCTGAGAAATTCAACAATATTATATGATCACCGATAGGGTGTCTCGAGCTATATTGATAACCATTGTTATAATGTCGACCTGTCTGTTATCAGGACAGCCGACCATCGACCAAGGCACCTTAGACCTCCGTATGTATACATTTGATGATCATACGGTTCTCCCCATG
>CAZJHC010000033.1:0-16952 GCA_964545645.1 uncultured Saprospiraceae bacterium | reverse complement strand
TGCTAAGATAGAGCATCAAGAAAGTGGACTGTTATATACCTATCTGCATGTCAAAGAAGATGATCTTAGTCTTTATGGCTTTGCTGACCAGGCAGAGAAAAAATTGTTCATACACCTCATCTCGGTTTCTGGAATCGGGCCCAATACGGCACGCATCATATTGTCCTCAATGCCACCTCTAGAGATAAGGACCGCTATTGTCACTGAAAATGACATGGCCTTTAAAAAGGTAAAAGGTGTCGGCCCAAAAACAGCAAAGAGATTAATTCTTGATTTGAAAGATAAGCTACGTAAGGACGGAGATTTAATCGATATTGATCTTCCATCTGGAACTAACAGCCATGAAGAGGCCTTGGAAGCATTAGTAGCCTTGGGCTTTCAAAAACAAAAAGTAAAAAAAGTGCTGAGTCAGCTGTCACCCTCCCCTGATAGCAGCGTAGAAGATTTGATTAAATTGGCCTTAAAGCAGATGAGATAATCTGCCAACGAATACTTATTTGCTAAAAAGATACCTTCGGCAATATTTTTGCGTTACTAAAGCGTTCTTAAAAACCTATTATCATAGATATAGGATATAACCTGTAGAGTGTGTCTCTTAAAGCGTAAAGAATAAGAAAAAGAAAACTATCTATTAAGGTCCCCACAATGAAGATAAGATTGCAGTGTTTGATATTTGGGTGGTTAGCTATGATGCTTGTAGGGGGCACCCTACATGCTGGTACAGTCATAGGTCCTGATGATATTGTCACAGTGCGCACAATAGTACAAGATTCCATTCCACTTCAGGACAGATATGGAGATTTTGTTACCGAAGAATATTACAACCCTTTTGATATAACTCCGTCTATAGTCGATCAAACGATTGAGTATGATATGGAGACTGGTCAGTATGTGGTCATGGAAAAGATCGGAGATCAATATTATCGTACTCCGTCCTATCTGACTTTAGAGGAGTACCTCCAATGGCAAAAAGAAGAACAAGAAAAAGATTATCTCAGAAAACTCTCCGGGACTAAAAGTTTGGATTTCAGTAGAGGTTTTAAAATAGACCCTATGTCTGAGATAGATATCTCTTCGCAGCTCGTGGACAGATTATTTGGAGGGACAGAAGTCTCTATCCAACCGACGGGCAATGTAGATGTGACTATGGGCGTAGATGTCCAGACGCTCGAAGGACTCAATGTCAACGAGCGTAATCGGCGTACGGGTGGATTCAATTTTGATATGGACATCAACATGGGTGTCGAGGGTAAGATAGGAGAGAAGATGAATCTTGGATTCAACTACAATACTCAAGCAACTTTTGATTTTGATAATCAACTAAATCTTGGCTATCTGGCTGATGCTTTTGATGAGGATGGGATAATTAAGGCTATAGAGGCAGGTGATATAAGTTTTCCGTTGCAGAGCCAATTAATTAATGGCAGTCAGGATCTATTCGGTCTCAAGACAGAGTTGCAATTTGGTCATTTTAGATTAACTGGTGTAGCATCGCAGTCTCGATCAGAGGCTGAAAGCATCTCATTAGAAAATGGTAAACTAATTCAAGAGTTTGAGATTAGACCGGATGAGTATGACGAAAATCGACACTTTTTAATCTCTCACTACAATCGTGACAACTTTGAAAGCGCCCTTAGCACGATACCTCAGGTAAGATCACTGATGCGTATCACCAATATAGAGGTTTGGGTTACTAGTGAACCTAATGATGATCTTCAGAACGCTACGACAGTAGCTGCCATAAGTTACTTAGGAGAGTCCGACACGGAGAACTTTTCAGATCCAAATACAATGTGGCAACCTCAGAATACAGGGAACCCACTCTTTTTGGACGTAGATGGAAAGCAATTGCCCGATAATGATAATAGTGATCTGTTCAGACGACTGGTCAATGATGAGCAAACCAGACAGATAGTTAATACCTCGACTCTCCTTAGAACTCAATATGGATTGACCCAGGTAAGAGATTTTGAGGTGCAGAGCATGAGGAAGCTAAGACCATCAGAGTATACTTTTTATCCAGAGCTTGGATTTGTCTCTCTGAACGTTCGACTTCAACCAAATCAAGTCTTAGGAGTCGCTTATGAATATACTTATTCGCTCAATGGGAGTGAAGTATATAAAGTAGGAGAACTCACTAATGAAAGTAATACAGGAGGATTAGATCAAAATGATGATCCTGAGCCTGAAGATGTGATCTACGTCAAGATGTTGAAAAGTTCTAATCAGCGTATTGACCTGCCTTCGTGGGATCTCATGATGAAGAATATATACTCATTAAATAGTTCTCAGTTGACAGAAGAGGACTTTCAATTGGATATTTTCTTTGAGGACAATGCAACAGCTACGGTCAAAAGATTTATCCCAGAGCCGGGATTTGATAGGATACCATTGTTGGATCTTTTTCAGTTAGATAGACTCAATTCTCGATTAGACCCACAGCAGGATGGAATATTTGATTTTGTCCCTGGCATAACTGTCAACACTCGTACAGGCAGCATTATATTTCCTGTATTAGAGCCATTTGGCAATAGCCTGCGTGAACTACTCAACAATGATCAAGAACTCTTTGATCGATACGGATTTCCTGAACTATACGAGAATACAGTAGTGGTAGCGAGAGAGCAGCTCGAAAAAAATAGATTCCTAATTAAGGGAGAGCTCAAAAGCAACTTCTCATCAGAGATCAGCCTCGGAGCATTCAATATACCTCGAGGCTCGGTGACGGTCCGTGCAGGTAGCCAGATACTCCGTGAGGGTATCGATTATGATATCGATTATGGTATCGGAAGGATCAAAATACTAAATGATGCTTACCTCCAGCAAGGGGTGCCTATTAGAGTATCTTATGAAGATCAGAACCTCTTTGGACTACAGCAAAAAACAATGTTTGGTCTTAGAGGGGAGTATGAAGTCAGTGATAACCTGACGATAGGAGGTACGTACATGAGACTTTTTGAGCGACCGTTTACGCAGAAAGTGAATATAGGAGATGATCCTATCAATAACCGAATGTTTGGTTTAGATGTCAACTTTACCACAGAAGCACCATTCCTAACGAGGTTGGTAGATAAGCTACCTTTTTATAGTACCAATGAAGAATCATCACTGACTGTGTCTGCAGAGGTGGCTGCCATTAAACCAGGAGTTTCGGGGGCTATTAATGTCCCTAACCAAGATGAGGCTGTAGTGAGTCTAGACGATTTTGAAGGAGCAAGTAGTAGTATCCCCTTGGGTAACAGTCCTTCCAGATGGGTGTTGGCGAGTACCCCAAGCAGATTTAGAGAATCCCTGTTGTCTAATGACCTTAACTATGGTGTCAATAGAGCTTTGGTTAACTGGTATGTTGTTAACGATTTTGGGATAAGGTCGCCAGAGGATAATGCTGATCCTTTTACACGTAGGATAGATCAAACGGAGCTCTTTGAGCGTCAATTGGACATAAGCCAGATACCAGATTTATTAACTTTTGATGTTAGCTATTACCCTACAGAGAGAGGACCTTATAATTTTGACACGCCTATGGGCACACCGTTTTCTTCGGGGATAGATATAGACCAGGCGACTAGTGATATAAGATTAAAAGATCCAAAATCTCGCTGGGGTGGGATTATGAGATATATTGATGGCAACAATGATTTTCAGGCATCCAACATAGAGTATATAGAGTTTTGGATGCTTAATCCATATATGGATAGGAGAGATGCAGATCATGAAGATGATGAATCTGGTGCGATATTTTTTCATTTGGGTAATGTCTCGGAGGACATCCTCAAGGACAATTTGCAATTCTATGAAAACGCCATCCCGCTGCCAGAAGAAAATGTTCCTACAAGAAATACTGCCTGGGGTGAGATTCCTCTATCTATACCTAATGTTGATGCTTTTGATAGAACAAATTCGGCGATTCAGGATCAAGGATTTGATGGCTTGGATGACAATATAGAGCGTAATCAGTTTAGGGACTATATTGACAACGTTACCTCATCACTGGGACTTGTTAATTTGACCGATCCGAGTAATGATAACTTTGCAAGTTTTTTGGATGATGAATTATATCCTTCAGGGACACCACTGTTTGAACGATACAAGAGATTCAATAATCCACAAGGCAATGTAGAGAATAGCGGAGGACAAAGAATCGGCGTAGGAAATCCAGAACCAGACTCTGAAGATTTAAACGGAAATCGATCTTTGGAGCAGAGTGAGAGCTATTGGCAGTATCGTATAGATATTACCAATGAGAATGGAGAACTCAGACGGTCACCAGATGATTTCATCACTGATGAACGAGTTATTAATAATCCTAGGACACAACAGGAAGAAAAATGGTATAGATTTAGAATACCTCTCAATGAAGGTGTCTCTATCAATGACATCCAAGGATTCAGATCTATACAATTCATGAGGATGTATATGACGGATTTTGCCACACCTAAGACCTTTAGAATGGCAGAGTTTGAGTTAGTGCGCAATCAATGGCGTAGATTGCCATTTGACGAGGAGTGTTTAGGAGATCTGAGCGCCAGTTCTATAGATTTTGTCATTGACGAAGTAGGTGTTCAGGAGAACAGTCGTAAGCAGCCGTTCAACTATATATTGCCTAGAGGAATAGTGCAAGAGCGCTTTGTGAGTACTTTTACTAATGTACTGCAGGACGAAAATGCCATGAATATTAGAATCTGCGGCTTGCCTGATAGTTGTGAGGCGATGGTGTACAAACTCACCGAGTTTGATATGAGGCTATACGAACGCATGGAGCTCTTTGTGCATGCGGAAGCCAGAGATCAGCTGCTCGAAGATGAAGAACTGTCCGCATTTATTAGGATAGGCAGAGATTTTAAGAATAACTATTACGAATACGAAATACCTTTAACGTTATCTGATACGACCAATCTATTTGGCAATTTTAGGCAGACGGCCTTAGAGCAACAAGAATATACTGCAGAGGTCTGGCGTGAAGAGAATCGCTTTGATTTTCCCTTGAAGCTTTTTACCGATGCTAAGATTTTGAGAAATCTTGAAGGGGTATCAAAGACAGATGTTTTTGTACTACCTGATGGTGATCCTGAAAAGGAAAATGCCACCATAAGAATTAAAGGAAATCCAACCTTAGGCCTAGTCAAAGGTATCGTGCTCGGATTGCGGAGTAATAAAGGGCGAGAAGAGACTATCTGTGCCGAGGTGTGGTTTAATGAATTAAGGCTAAAAGGACTAAATAATCGAGGAGGTACGGCAGGTATAGCAAGGGTGGATATGCAGTTAGCAGACCTAGGCAATGTAACCATGAGTGGTAACTTCAGTACGATAGGGTTTGGGCAGATAGATCAACAATTGCAGGAGAGGCAGTTAGATAAGGTTACAGAATTTGATGTAGCGACTAACTTAGAGCTTGGTAAGTTTACACCGGAAAGTTGGGGCCTTAGCATCCCGTTTTACTATCAATATGCTAAGTCTGTAAGGCAAGCAGAGTATGACCCATTTGATTCGGACCTCAGGGTGGATACGCTATTATCAATTGAGAATTATCCTGATATAGAAGGCACAGATCTAAGAGATAGAAGTCGAGAGCGCACCACTATACGTACAGTTAATTTTACCAACGTACGAAAACAGCGCACTAGCGACAAAGCTCCTAAGCCTTGGGATATCTCCAATGTGAGCATGAGCTACTCCCATACTAAGACTACCTATAGCGATGATATACTGAAAGAAGAAGTCACCACAGACCAACGTGGGGATCTCTCCTATGGATTTCAGGCTAAGAGCAAACCGTTTATGCCATTCAAAGGTCTGGAGGTGAAAGCGCTGCGATTTATTAAAGAATTCAATGTCAATTTTGTCCCCAATTCGATAAGTTTTAATACGCAATTGAGGCGATTGAAGAATCGACGAACATTTAGATTGCCGGACCCAGAAGAAGAGGAAGTCGTTTTTGCATTTGATGATCAGAGGTTTAATTGGGATCGCAATTATGGCTTGCAGTGGGATTTGGCTAAATCTCTTAAGTTGAATTTTACGGCCTCAGCCTCAGCAGTGGTTGATGAGTTGAGACAAGTTGGAATAGCCGAGTCTATAACCTCAAGAGATTGGGCTAATGAATTTGGCGAGAATGTAACAGAACAGGTAAATGCCAATGAGAACCTACCTAATGAATATCGCAATGCCAATCTACGGGACTTGGGTAGAATGAAAAACTACAATCAAGGGATTAGCATCAATTATACAGTTCCGTTCAAATATTTTCCTGGCTTGGAATGGATCACTGCTCGTGCTTCATATAATGCAGATTATACATGGAATGCTGGATCTTTAAATCTTATAGATTTGATAGAACCAGAGTTCACCGAAGCACAACCATGGAATACTATACAAAATAGTCAATCGAGAAGCATTAATTCAACCTTTGCCTTTGACAAGCTATATGATAAGATACCATACCTAAAGAAACTACAAGGGGGCAGAACCAGATCAAGAGGTAGGACAAGGTCATCTCGGACTGCAACCACCGAAGGAGAGGAAGAAACATCCCGTAAGAAAGATCGTGAGATTACTACAATAGAGAAGATCTTTGTTCGACCATTATTGTCGATTAGAGAGTTGAAAATGACCTATAGAGAGAATCTTTCGACCGTGATACCTGGATTTGCTAATACCCCTTCCATATTAGGAATGGATGGAGGCTCTCCAGGTTGGGGATTTGTATTTGGATTGCAACCTAATATAGACATTACCGACAATAATAATTGGCTACGCAATGCGGCCAATCAAGGGTGGCTGACACCATCGAGATTTCAAAATCAGCAAGTCTTGCAAAATAACTCTCAGACTTATGAGGCACGACTCACCATCGAACCTTGGAAGGATTTTGATATTGATGTGAGGTTTAACAAGACCTATAGTCGCAATCATGCCGAAGACTTTGTCAATAGGGCAGTACCTGGCTCAGGAGAGGTTGACTTACAACAAGTAGCTCTTAGAGATTTAGGGAGTTATGAGGTGAGCTTTTTTGGATTAGGTACATTGTTTAATCCAGATATAGATGGCTTGTTTTCGAGGTTTGAGTCTTTTAGAGCCATTGTTTCTAATAGATTGCCTAATGCTGCAGGATCTGGGGAGCATGAAACGGATCAAGGTTTTGCCTCTGGATTTGGTCGACAACATATAGATGTTTTGATACCATCATTTTTGGCAGCGTATACTAACGATGACCCTGAGACTATTGACTTAAATCTCACTGATAATATTGCTCGTCGAGGTTATATACCTAAACCCAATTGGCAATTGAGATACAATGGGTTGTCCAAGTTGCCATGGTTCAAAGAGATTTTTTCCAATTTTAGTATTTCACATGGTTATACATCGACATTAGGAGTCAACAACTATCAGACGGATCTACAGTATGATCCCTTGGACCAGTTTTTTATTGATCCGGATATCTCCACTCGTAATTATTTTGCTCGATTTGAGATACCAGAAGTGGTCATTGAAGAACGATTTCAACCTATTATTGGGATAGACTTTAAAACCAAAGGAAATTTTGCTGCTAATTTTGAATTTGCTAAGTCAAGGACGTTACAATTATCAACTGGTTTAGGCCAAATCAATGAACGTCAGAGTACTGAATACACTGCGGGGCTAGGATGGGTAATCGATGACATTAATATTCCATTTTTGACAGGACAAAAGAAAAGTCGTCGCCGATCAAGCCGAGGTAGTAGTGATGATGCAGCCACAGAAGAAACGACAACAGCGGACCCTTCAAACCCAAGAGGGGCGGTACAGGACTTTCAAAAACGGTTTCAGTTTAATTTTGACTTTAGTATCAGAGATGATGCAACCTATATTCACGAGTTTGACAGTGGTAGGGATGCACAGGCGACAAGAGGCACCTATACCTTACAGATCAGCCCATCATTTGATTATGATATCAATAAGTATTTCACACTGAGATTGTTTATGGATTATAATCAAACGAAGCCCAAGACTTTAGGAGGCTTTGATGTTACTAATATCAATGGAGGTTTAACTGCAAGATTTAACCTACAGTAACATATACTTGATTACTCCTTATTCTCCAATTTAATATAGGATTATTGAGTTATCTCATAAAATAGTATCTATATGTTGCCCTCTCAAAAGAGTCTCTTTTTGTTAGCCAAGTAGATAATAGATATCTTACTGTTTTTATTAATGATAGTGATTATGAAGTTACATGCTTTGGCCCTACTAATGTTGATTTCAAGTGTTATTGTAGGCCAATCCTTTACATTGCAGGATAGCCTCCGAGGCTCTATTACGCCAGAACGAGCTTGGTGGGATCTCAATTATTATCATCTCGATATAAACGTTAATCCATATGATAGTACGATCCATGGGCAGAATGATATTCATTACACGGTATTGCACGAGCATGATGTCATACAAGTAGATCTACAGGAGCCACTCCGCATCACACGTGTGACTCAGGATGGGGCAGAGTTGGAGATGGTCAAGCAAGGATCAGCACATTTTATTCATCTTGATAAGCCGCAAGTAGTCGGCACTCAACAAAAACTCATAGTCTACTATGGTGGGCGCCCCCATATAGCTGCACGAGCCCCTTGGGATGGTGGTATCAGTTGGAGTACCGATGACAATGGTAAGCCCTTTGCTGCGAGCTCCTGTCAGGGGATTGGTGCGAGTATTTGGTGGCCGTGTAAGGATCATATGTATGATGAGGTAGACAGTATGATGGTGACTGTGATAGTACCTGAAGGACTAATGAATGTGGGCAATGGGCGACTCAGAAATAAGGTAACCCATGACGGCCGAGTTATAACACAGTGGTATGTTGACAATCCTATCAATAATTATGGTGTCAATATCAATATAGGGGACTATGTCCACTTCGGAGAGGTATATCAAGGTGAGAAAGGACCACTGGATATAGATTATTATGTGCTTAGAGATAACCTTGACAAGGCTAAGGAGCAATTCAAGCAAGTACCACTTATGCTCGATGCCTTTGAGCATTGGTTCGGCCCTTATGCCTTTTATGAAGATGGATTTAAGCTGGTAGAAGCCCCTTATCTGGGTATGGAGCATCAGAGCTCGATCACTTATGGCAATAAATACACTAATGGCTACAGGGGTAGGGACTTGAGCCAGACAGGATGGGGATTGCGATTTGATTTCATCATTATCCATGAGGCAGGACATGAGTGGTTTGCTAACAACATTACTTACAGAGATATTGCTGATATGTGGGTGCATGAGGGCTTTACAGCCTATTCTGAGTGCTTATATGTAGAGCATCATTTTGGCAAGGAGGCCGGAGCGGAGTATGTCACCGGTACGAGATCACTAATTGCCAATGATAAACCTATTATAGGCACTTATGGTGTCAATGCTCGAGGATCATCAGATATGTATTATAAGGGTAGCAATATGCTACATACTATCAGACAGATTGTCAATGATGATGATCTCTGGAGGTCGACTCTTAGAGGTCTAAATGAGGAGTTTTATCATCAGACCATTACCACTGAGCAGATTGAAAATTACATGATTAACAAGCTGGGAATTAATCTCAAGCCTATATTTGATCAATATCTGAGAGATGATCGGATACCGATACTGGAGTATCGTAATATTCAAGATGGATTAGCCTATAGATGGTCTAATGTTGTACCTGGATTTGAAATGCCGATTGAGATAGAGGTGGGAGGAGAAACAAAATGGGTAAATGGCGTTACTTATTGGAAGACGCTTTCGACGGATACTGTAGTTAAGTCTATTGATATAGATCGAGATTATTATGTAGCAAGTCTCAAGGTTCAGTAAGATCTATGCTCCTTTTATCTTAAAAAAGAACTAAGAGCTTTACACCAGTTTGATGTTTTATTGCATCCTCTTAAGACAAAAAAGAATTGTACATGAGGATCATAATGTTCATTGTGATTGGAGCCTATTGTCTTATCACAAGCTGCAAAAAGACTAATTCAATAAATGTTGTTTCGATAGATCATCCCTATAAATTTCCTCAAGAGATTGCAGATGAATTAGAAAAAGATTCAAACCCCTGGAAGCATGAACCTGCAGCCTGGGCCTATTCTCGCATCGGCGAATATGAGAAGGCATTAGTCCAATGGGATTTAAGCAGAAAGACATTGGCTACCGAATTTGGAATTTTACTACATGGTGATACCATTGATAGTGCAACGTTTTTTGATGAACATCATGCTGTTCCTTCTCAAGAACGTATTTTAAAAAGAGCTGCAGAGCACCAGGTCCTACTCATTAATGAGGGTCACCATTTACCTAATCATCGAGTATTTACAGCATCACTTCTATTAGAGTTATGGAATTTGGGATACAGACGCATTGGGTTTGAGGCGATCATTGATGATTTAGCAACTATGCACCAAGAAGGGTATCCTACATATGGCTTAGGAACCTATACTGAGGAGCCTCAGTTTGGAGAGCTTATCAGAGAAGCCTTAACTATAGGATATAAGATATTTGGCTATGATTCCGATGACTTATATGATGAGGATAGAGAAATCTATCAGGCGAAGACAATAGCGTCAGTAATAACGGACAACCCTGATGAAAAGACCATTATTCACTGTGGTTTTGGGCACCTATATGAGAACCCTAATAACCGGTTAATGGGATACCAATTGGGCCAACTAACTAACCTGGATCCATTAACCGTTAATCAGTATCACTACTCAGAACGATATAGCACTTTATATGAACATCAAGTATATACAGACTTAGTGACTGATGAATCTGTAGTGTTCATGTCAAATGCTGGAGAAGATTTTGGACGTCCTAATGGAGATTCTATAAACGAGGATTTACTTGTATTTCATCCACGTACTAAGTACAAAGATTCACGACCTACTTGGTTAGAAGATGATGATCGTAGTCTTACTAAGATTGAGTTGCCTGATTCAGATATTGATTGTCCATGCTTAGTTATGGCGATAAATGCCGATGAATCTATGGATAGGGCAGTACCAATTGATGTGATTCATATCCATGATTATAGCGATGATGTCTATTTGAGCCTCAAGAAAGGACATTTTAATATCGTAGTTCAAAATCAAGGGAAAAGAGGTATTAGCTTTTCTTCTAATAGAACTTAATCTGGGTTTACCTACGTTGGCTGTAGTTATTTGCCATCATTTCGTCGATATAGCATTAAGAATAATCGAGTTATCAAACAATGAGTGATTATATAATCTTATTTTGATATCAAATTAATATCATAATGCTATGAAAGAGAAAATAATAACTACCATATCTGGATGGATTGTATTACCCATCGTACTTGTTGTACTGGGAGTTGGAGTATATGGTGTCATTGGCAAGGTGCTACATCCAGGATTATTCGGGCTGATCATTTTGCTTTCCATTTTTGTGATTAAAGGATTCATAGTCATCTATCCTAATCAATCTAAGGTGATGACCTTCTTTGGAAAGTACGTTGGTACGCTCAAACAAAATGGCTTTTCGTGGGTCAATCCACTGTACAGCCGGTATAAGATTAGTCTGAGGGCTCGCAACTTTGACAGTGAACGAGTTAAGGTCAATGATAAACGTGGTAACCCAATATTGATCAGTGTAATATTAGTTTGGAAAGTAGATGAAACTTATAAGGCAGCGTTTGATGTGAGCGATTATGAGAGCTTTGTTAAAGTACAAACAGATGCAGCAGTGCGCAAGCTCGCAGGGACATACTCTTATGACAATTTTGATGATGATCAAGAAGAGATCACCTTGCGATCCGATACTGGAGAGGTAAGTCTTGCTCTTGAAAAAGAGTTGGATGATCGCCTATCCATGGCAGGTATAGAAGTCATAGAGGCACGGATAGGATATCTGGCTTATGCTCCAGAGATAGCTTCTGCGATGCTCAAGCGGCAGCAAGCAGAGGCAATAGTAGCAGCCCGTCTTAAGATAGTCGAAGGTGCAGTGAGCATGGTAGAGAATGCTTTAGACCAGTTATCTAAAAAAGATATCATAGATCTCGACGAAGAAAAAAGAGCTACTATGGTCAGTAATCTAATGATTGTACTCTGCTCAGATAAAGAAGCAACACCAGTAATCAATACGGGCACCTTGATGACATAAGGATCACTGATAAATGAGTAAAAAGAAATTTGTCCTAAGGATAGATGAGCGGACCATGAATATGGTCGAAAAATGGGCTGCAGATGAATTTAGGAGCATCAATGGACAGTTAGAGTGGATCATCGTTAATGGCCTTAAGTCTGCAGGACGATACAAGAAATCAACGAAAACAAGTGAGGCTGACACTCCTGATCAGCCTCACTAATCTAATGTTACTTTGAGAGTTTTTTGTTTGTTGCGACGTAGTACTTGGATAGAGACGATGTCTCCGCTGTCTCGACGTGATATGAGCATCGATAGCTCTCTATAGGAGGTAACCATATCGTCATCTATTCTTTGGATGATATCTCCAGATTGCATGCCAGCATTGTCTGCTGCGGATTGCTCAAGGACTTCAGCGATAACAACTCCACCATTAGGTCTGTCGTCAACAAGCACCCCTAATGATGCCCTATTGGCTCGATTTAGATCTACACGATCTCTATTAGGCTCTCTGTAAGATCTGAATTGATGTCCATCGATCATGCCAAAATTTTTGAGCAAGGAATCAAGATTGGGCGTGCCGAAAGACTTAAAGATAGAATCAATGTCCATGCCGAAGTCGCTATCACTAAAATCGAAGAAAAATTGCTTAGCACCCATTTCCTCTGGAAGGTCAAATGAAAATTGACTTGTTCGATTTCTTTTTAAAATCACAAATTTTTCAATTTCAGTACCATCTCGATAGATGGTGATACGGATCTCATCACCAGTGCTTTTGTCTTCAAGTATTTTTTTGATATCGTCGTAGCTAGCTATAGGATTGCCTTCGATGGATACAATCTCATCTCCTGCCCGGAGATCACTATCATCTGCGCCAGTCCCGGGGTATACTTCTATGATGGAGGTGCGGCCATTATCAAATGATAGACTGAGGCCGATGGTTACATCTGCTTCTTTAGAACCATCATTGAGCCAATCATCCCACCCGTCAAAGGCATTGGGGCCGAAGCCTAAGGATTCTATATCCCACTGGCCGAAGGGTCTTTCGTCTTCTTGAAGGAGTCTTTCTATCTGATCATCACTGAGATCTTCTCCTTTTTGTCGGGTTATTTTTTTAGAGATCTCATTACCATGTTCATCGACGGTTTTTTCGATGATAATTACTTCCTTATCGCTGTTCTGTGCTGTAAGACCTACATGGAGGATACACGCACAGGTGATAAAGGCAAATAGTGCTCTCATAGAATTAGTATTTCTTTTGGATGAGGCAAAGGTATTTACAGCTATTATATAGTTCTATTAATGATGCGTTAAAGGATGGTTAAACGTGTGCCCTCAGGATAATATACGATGGATCGAATAAATCCATTCGCCCAGAGGCACTCGTATAATACGGTGTACCAAACAATTCACTATTTTGCTTATTCAAAAGTATCGACTTATGATATCTGCTTTGCTTGTAGCATTGACATTCTTTTTTTCTTGTATTGATGATCAACATGAAGAAGCTTTTAATTATCTGGCCCTCGGTGATTCTTATACTATAGGTGAGAGTGTTGATAAGTCTTTGCGTTGGCCCGTACAGCTTGTAAATAGACTCAAAGAGCATGATATCATGATTAATGAGCCCAAAATCATTGCTACCACTGGTTGGACTACGGATGAACTGCAGACAGCTATGGATGAGGCAGATATAGAAACCAATTACGACTTGGTTTCTCTACTGATCGGTGTTAACAACCAATATCGTGGATATCCTATAGATCAGTTCAAAGAAGATTTTAAGATTCTTCTTGAAGAGGCGATCATTTATGCTGGAGGTGATACAGATAAAGTTATAGTATTGTCTATTCCTGACTATGGAGTTACGCCATTCGGACAAACTAAGGATCCGTCTAAAATTAAGAGGGAATTAGATCTCTACAATGAGCTTAAAAGAGAAATGACCGAATCCGCTGGTGTCAAGTTTTATAATATCACCGAGGCTTCACGGATAGCATTATCAGAACCCAGCTTAGTCGCAGCAGATGGACTCCATCCTTCAGGCAAGATGTATGCTGACTGGGTGGATGCGGTTTTTGTTGATGTCTTATCTCTGCTAAGTAGATAATTCTTGTATATATTTTGGCAAGCAACTGATTATCTCGTCATTGGGATCATGACGCACAGCTAATAGACCTACTTCTCGGGCTCCTCTGACATTATCTAAATTATCATCAATGAACAAACTTTCTCCTGGGTTGATTCCTGAGTCTTTGATCACATATTGATAGATGTCGTGATTTGGCTTGCGATATTTTATCTCATGAGAATAGTAGGCTTTAATAAAATGCTCTTCCTCAAATTGATCTATACCCATAGATGCCAGAACCTCTCTTCGAACGTATTGTAAATGAGTATGATTCGTATTGCTCAGGAGGTAAACATTGTATGACTTGCGCAATTCTTTGACAAAGTGGAGTCTTTCTATGGGTATATCAAGCAGCATAGCGTTCCAGGCATCAACAATATGGCGCTCAGAGACTATGTGCTCTACCGATCTTTGGAGTCTATGTATGAAGCTGGCTTCATCAAAATAACCCATTTCATACTCGTCCAATATGTTCTGATAGTAAGCGCTAAATGGGCCTTGTGGTAGATTAAACAAAGATCTTAATTCATTATAAGTTTGTTCATAATCCAGATTTATCAAGATGCCGCCGAAATCGAATATGAGATTTTTTAATTGCTTGGTCATATGGACCAAAACTAATTAAAATGGAGATATACGAGCTATTGCTGGCAGCGAATCTATAGATGTGTACGTTGATTTATGGTATGCGGACATTCTTATGTTCAGTTCGCATATTAAACCATAAGTCCTCTGAGAGCGAGAATCGAACTTATGAAAAAACTATAACCGTTGTATCTAATATTTTTTACGTTCTCAGAGGTTTTTTCTTCTCTACAAGGCATGCCTGTTATTGTCAATAACAAAATCTGCCACTTGCCTTTTTAGCTCTTTAAGATTTTTTACTGGATACTGACAGAATTGCTGAATCGCTGATAAATAAGCCTGTTGCTTGTTTTCTAAAACAAAAGACCCTACGGTTTCTTTTGCTTTGGCATAGATTCTATCACTGGCTTGATGAAAGAATACTTGCAGGATAGCTTCTCTGAGTTCTTTGTTAACCCCAGTTTGATCAGTGTTGTTTTGCTCATGCCGTAGCCACAATGATTCGGCGGTGAAAAGATCAATGAGGATATCAGCTAAGTTCATTAGGATCTCTTGTTCTTCTTTAAGATTTATTTTGCCCTTCATGGCTAGTTGTCCTACGGATCCTATCAACATTAAGGCGGTTTTTCTGAATCCTACTACTGCTTTTTGCTCATCGGTCATGTGGGTTGTATTCAGAGTGCTACCGGTCAATAGCTCTTGTTGGACTGCCATGGCAGGAGTTGCAAAGTCTAAGGCACCTTTCATGGCACTTCTAAATATGATATTGAGCATCAACATTCTGTTGATCTCATTAGTGCCTTCATATATCATAGCGATACGAGCATCTCTGTATCCTCGTGCTGCTCGACCTTCTTCACTATACCCCATGCCGCCATGAATTTGGACGCATTCATCGGCTATGTAGTTGACATTTTCGGACAGGGACACTTTGAGTATAGAGCTTTCGAGGGCATATTCTTCTGCCGCTAATAGTTCTGCCTCGGCATAAGATTTACCTTCCTGCATCAAAAGTTCGGTATAATCATTGATAAGACCAGTCGTCCTGTAAACTGCTGACTCGGCAGCATAGGTCCTGATTGATTGCTCCGCTATTTTTGACTTGATTGCACCAAAGCTCGATATAGATCGTCCGAACTGCTCTCTCTCATTTGCATACTTGATAGATAGATTTGTTAATCCTTTAGAACCACCCAATGCGAAAGGGCCTATTTTATATCTTCCAGCATTGAGTACGTTAAACGCTATCAGGTGCCCTTCTCCCTGAGTACCTAAAAGGTTTTCGACGGGCACTTTTACATTTTCAAAAAATACTTGTCTGGTGGATGACCCTTTTATTCCTAGTTTTTTCTCCTCTGCACCAAGCGTGAGTCCTGGCATGTCTTTATCAAGTATGAATCCTGTGAAGTCTTTACCTTCGATCTTAGCAAATACTATGAATACATCGGCAAATCCAGCATTGGTGATCCACATCTTTTGACCATTAATGATATAATGTTTGCCGTCATCAGATAAATCAGCCCTCGTCTTTGCTGCTAAAGCATCAGATCCTGAGCTGGGTTCGGTGAGACAGTAAGATGCTACTTTATCACCAGAGATTAGTTCAGGCAGATATTTCTGTTTTTGCTCTTCTGTGCCGAAGTATAGTATGGGCAACATGCCTATACCGGTATGTGCTCCAATAGTTGTAGAAAAGGCACCTGTATATCCTATCTCCTCCAATACAACAGCATTAGTATTAGGGTCCATTTGCATCCCTCCATAAGACTCTGGCATGTGGGTTCCTAAGATGCCAAGATCTCCCAGTTTCTTAAGAAGCACCCTGTTTAATTCAAAAGCCCCATGCTCCATGCGATCAGCGACTGGTTCATAATCGTTTTTGACGAACTCCTCTACCGTCGATTTGATCATCTTTTGCTCATCATTGAGTTTTTCTGGAGTAAAAATTTCTCCATCAAAACCCGCTATTAAAAAATGAGCGCCCTTCTGTAGCTTGGTTATTGTGTCCATTGCCTGATGTTTATGTACTAATAGTTAATTAATTATACTCCTGTAATCCGCAATAGGATTAGAACAGTAGGAGTGTGTCACCAAAATTATAACAAATAATTTAACTCAGAGTTCAATTTTT
>CAZJHC010000032.1:0-17070 GCA_964545645.1 uncultured Saprospiraceae bacterium | reverse complement strand
GACTATATAGAGAACATTGGGTCAGGGAGTTATGAAGTACAGGTTTGGGATAGCTTAGGATGTAATAAGACTGAACGTATTGTTGTAGCAGCAACTGATGAACTTCAGATAGATATGATAGAGCTGATCAACGAAGACTGTGAGGGTGGCGGGTTCTCCACCATTACCGTCGGTCCGGGCTATACCTCAGGTCGAAGCTTAGACTATATCTGGTCCACCGGAGATGAGGATACTGGAATTAGCTCTTCACTATCAGGTTTAGGTGGTGGGGACTATTGGGTCATCGCCACCAATAACATATGTAGCTCAGATACATTCTATTTTAAGATTACAGAGAGTGTGGGAACTGTAGTTATTGATAGTATTAACGTTACTCCGCCTAATTGTAAAGGTGATCTGGCCTCCATAGAGCTCGTAGGAACAAGTATATACAACTACAGTGTGGATATCGACGGTGTGCCATATGATCCTACGGACTTGCCAAGCTTATCCCCAGGTAATTATGATGTCATCATAAGCAATGATCAAGGGTGTCAGATCACAGAGATGATCATAATACCTGAGGCTCCTACATTCAGTATCGCTATAGATAGTACTTCAAGCGAATTATATGCCTGCGAAGGGGCAGAGGCAACAGTTTTCTTCCAGGATCAAGATCAATTGACACTGTTAGACATCGATGATAATGAGATACAGACGCCATACGGCATACCAGCTGGACGGCATACGATCTATGCAATCAATGCTAATGGATGCCGAGATACTTTAGATTTTTTCATTGACTCCATCGTCATAGAGCAGAGTATCACCGCTGCAATACCAGATCATCTCTGCCCAGATGAAACGATTAGTATAATGCCATCCATGCTATTCGATAATGTCGAAGACGGCTGGGAATTTATGCTTGACGGTACAGAATATGATTTAGATGACCTTATAGATATCGGCGCAGGTAATTACACCATTGATATCATGACTGATGAAGGTTGTATTGATTCATATGATATCAACATTACAGAGTCTATGCTCAGATTTGATCATGCGGATGAATATAGTGCAACGGAAGGAGACACTATATTGATTAGCTTATCACCTGATAATCCAGGCTTGATTAACCAGATCGTATGGTCATCTACTAATGCTTACGAGTGTATTAATCCAAGTTGCTCCGAACTATCTCTGATCATTAGAAATTCTGAAAACTTGTCGTATGAGGTCACGGATACATTTGGTTGTCAATTTGCCGGATCGATGATACTTGAGGCCATTCCTTTGGATACTATGATAGTAGATACGATGATCATTGATACTATGTCAACAACATTCAACATCTACATTCCTAATGCCCTGCGAGTAGATAGCCCAATTAATGGAAACTTATGTGTTTATACGTCTACCGAGACTCCGCTAATGACGGAGTTGAGGCTATATGATAGATGGGGAGGATTACATATTGACGAGTCAGGGGTACTACAATCTGGACGATTCTGTATACAGAATACCACAGTATGGAACGATCTACAATCAGGAGTATATGTTTATATCGTTTTGCTTTCTGATGGAAACAACTATGAAAAACGTCAAGCGGGTAATCTTACGGTGATTAAGTGATTATGTAGATATATGGATATTGTTGAAATAATACGGGAGTTTTTTCAAACTCCCGTATTTAAAGGCGCTCCCTCAAGGACTTGAACCTTGGACCCTCTGATTAACAGTCAGATGCTCTAACCAGCTGAGCTAAGGAAGCGTGCTATTAAAGCGAGCGCAAATTTATCTTAATTCAACGACAATGTCCAAATCTATCTTAAAATAATTTTACAGTCTTGTATAAATGACAAAAGCCACATTTCTGTGGCTTTTTAGATTGTTTCAATGGTCTCTTGTGTACCTATAAGACACATTATTCTTAGATACCCTACATTACAGTGCCATTTTTAACATAATTTTTTTCTGATTTAAGGACAATGGAGCTCTCCCGTTACTATATTGGTCACCTTCATACCTCCAGCGAGGGCGGCTTCTACCCCTTTAGGGCTATCTTCATAAACCTGGCAATACTGCGGTTCTATTTTAATGATACTTGCACATCTAAGAAATGTCTCAGGATGTGGTTTGGGATGGTTGACATCATCTGCAGTTACTAATCCTTCGAACATCTGAGCTACTCCCAAATCCTGAAGAGCCATCTCTGCATCTGATCTAATACTACCCGTCCCGACAGCCATGGGCAATTTAGTATAATAGGCCTTGGCCAAGTCCATAACTGCGGATACAGGCTTTATCTTTCCATGGGCCTCTTTGATTCGGTTATAGCAGATATCTTTTAAGTCTTCAAACTCTATTGGGTCAAGGTTCCAGCCATACAAGCCATTGAGCAGCGACACCAATGGCCTAGTGGGTATCCCAGCATGATCATTGATCATATCTGGAGTAACCATCACGTTAAAGGTTATGCCTGCCTCAATCCATGCATCGATGTGCATACCCATGGTATCCGCTAAGGTGCCATCTAGATCAAATATCAACCCTCTCGTATCAGGATGAACATGTATCATATCGTCTATATAGGTCTATGCCGCAATGTAATTGTTTCTATATGGTCGTGACACTGATCAAACGACCTTTTTTTTAAGCTTAATAGGAAGTATCATTTAACTTGCGCCTACTAATATGAGATAACATGAAAATCGCTCTTGCACAACTCAACTATCATATCGGACATTTTGAGGGCAACCTTTCTAAAATCAAAGGCCATATTGCCAAAGCAAAAATCGATGGTGCTGATATCGTATGTTTTGGAGAATTGGCTACTTGTGGATATCCTCCTCGAGATTTCTTAGAATTTTCAGACTTTATCAACCAAAGTAACGAGTGTATAGAAGCCATTAAAAAAGCCTCCTTAGGAATAGCTGTAGTCTTTGGAGCACCGACTATTAATCCAGTCCCCGAGGGCAAAGATCTTTTCAATTCAGTCTATTTTGTTGCAGATGGCGAAGTCCTTCAGGTACAACATAAAGCCTTGCTGCCAACCTATGATATCTTTGATGAGTATCGATATTTTGAACCTGCCACAGACTTTAATCTGGTTGAGTACAAGGGGCACAAGATCGCATTGACAGTATGTGAGGACATCTGGAATATAGGCAATGAGAACCCACTATATACTATCTGTCCTCTCGACGAGTATAAATCACAGAATCCTGATTTTATCATCAACGTCTCGGCATCCCCATTTAGCTATCATCATGCGGAGGAGCGTCTTGAGGTCATCAAAGCCAATGTGACCAGATATAAGATTCCCATGTTTTATGTCAATCATGTAGGAGCTCAGACAGAAGTAATCTTTGATGGAGGGTCCACAGTCATGTCTCCCGATGGTTCGATATATGAAGAGATGCCTTATTTTGTAGAGGACTATCGTTGCTATGAGTTGGCTGATGTCGTTAAAGGCCATGAACCTATAGAGCAATCCAAAAATAAAATCTTGGAGATACATGATGCTCTGGTCTTAGGTGTTAAGGATTACTTTCGCAAGCTCGGTTTTACTAAGTGCATCCTTGGATTATCAGGAGGAATCGATTCAGCCGTCACCACAGTAATCGCTGAGCGAGCGCTGGGAGCAGAAAATGTACGAGTCCTCTTGATGCCTTCACAATTTTCTTCAGATCATTCTATTAGTGATTCTATAGCACTATCAGACAACTTAGGGATACAATATGATATCATAGAGATCGAGGATATTTATAAGGCCTATGAGCACAAGTTGGAGCCACTATTTAAAGGATTGCCATTCAACATAGCAGAAGAAAATCTACAAGCAAGGGCTCGAGGCATGCTCCTCATGGCCGTGAGCAACAAGTTTGGCAATATAGTTCTCAACACCTCCAATAAATCTGAAGCTGCCGTAGGCTATGGCACCTTATATGGCGATATGTGTGGAGGGCTCTCGGTGATCGGAGATGTCTACAAGACTGATGTATATGCCCTAGCAGAGTATATGAATAAGGATGGTGAAGTCATCCCGCAACATATCATTACTAAACCACCATCTGCAGAGCTCCGCCCGAACCAAAAAGATTCTGATAGCCTCCCAGATTATGATATACTCGACGCCATATTAGAACAGTATATAGAGCATCGCAGAGGACCAAAAGAAATTATCGCCATGGGATATGAAGAAAAACTGGTAAAGAGAATCCTAAGACTGGTCAATATCAATGAATTTAAGAGATATCAAACTGCTCCAGCGCTGAGGGTCAGCTCCAAAGCATTCGGTATGGGTCGTCGGATGCCTATCGTTGGCAAATATCTCAGTTAAGGTATACTCCACACCTAAGGTATAAGCAACTATGGATATCAGAGCCCTTCTCATCCAAGAACACTCTAAAAAGAGAGCGCAATTCATCTGCGATGGGATCATAGATGGTCAAGCTGATCTCAAAGATCTGATAGAAATGCTATACACGGGAGATCTACGCATGCGTCAGAAAGCCTCTTGGCCATTAGAATTACTAGCCAAGAAGAAAGGAGCTCTTCTACATCCATATATCCCTGAGATCGTTGAGGTTCTAAGTCACTCTACCGAAGATAGCTTCACCAGAAATGTGTATCGGATCTTACAACACATGACTTTTGATTCGGAGCATTTGGGGCCTGTCTATGAGGTAGCTTATACACATCTATCCAATCCTAAAAATGCTATAGCTGTCAGGGTATTCGCTATGAGTACTTGTGCCAATATAGCGCAACAATATCCAGATCTGGCTCATGAGCTGATACCCCTCATAGAAAGTTATTATCCTACAGGGTCTTCTGGCTATAAGGCAAGGGCCAACAAGGAGCTGAAGCGATTAAACAAGTTGATCGATTAGAGATCAATACTGTTAGTATTAATCTGGTATAGAAATTAGGACAGATACAACACACCACTATTCCCGCTGAGGCTAAATCACCCTTACATTAAAAATGCACTCATTACCAAGTAACAAGTGCATCTAAATTACATCCTAGTGGAATTGAGCGGTTTATACCGTCTCAGGACTTTCTGCGGAGTCCTCTGAGTTGACCTCAACGACCTCTGCCGATCCTTCCTTTGCTTCTTTAATCTTCTCAGAGATCGTCTCTGCCGTAGCCCATGGACGCTCACCTATGAGTTCAGCAACATCTGACTTGACCAGCACTTCTCTTTCGAGCAATGCCTTGGCAAGTGTATGCAACTCTTTTTCATATTGACGCAGTAGTTCCTGTGCTCGCTTATATTCTTTCTCGAGCAATCCACGGACCTCATCGTCTATGAGCGTGGCTGTATCATCACTATAAGGCTTGTTGAACTGATCCTGCTGCATGCCATAGAAAGAGACATTCCCTACTTTCTTGTTCATACCATAGATGGCTACCATACCATAGGCCATCTTGGTCACTTGATCGAGATCATTTTGTGCTCCAGTCGATATCTTATCAAAGATGATTTTTTCTGCTGCTCTACCCCCGAAGGTCATACATATCCTGTCGAGCATCTGCTCGGTTCGAGTGATATATTCTTCTTTAGGTAGGTATTGTGCATATCCCAATGTCCCTATACCACGAGGTACAATGGTAACCTTAATAAGTGGGGATGCATGTTCCAAGAACCATCCACAGATAGCATGCCCTGCTTCGTGATAGGCTATGATCTCTTTTTCTTTTGGAGCGATTAGTTTATTTTTCTTTTCGAGGCCTCCTATGACTCGATCCAAGGCATAGTTAAAGTCCTCCATCTCCACTTCTTTCTTATCTCGACGAGCAGCTACGAGAGCTGCCTCGTTGCATATATTGGCAATATCGGCACCTGCAAACCCTGGTGTCATCTCTGCTAACACTGATGAGTTTATGCTTTCAGATACTTTGATATTTTTGAGATGAACATTAAAGATTGCCTCTCTTTCATTAAGATCAGGACGATCTATACCTATCTGTCTATCAAATCTCCCTGGACGCATCAGCGCTGAGTCCAATATATCAGGGCGGTTAGTGGCCGCCATCATGATGACCCCTTTGTCCGTACTGAAACCATCCATCTCAACGAGCAATTGATTGAGTGTGTTTTCACGTTCATCATTGCCTCCTTGTACCGCTCCTCGACCCCGAGCTCTACCGATCGCATCGATCTCATCTATAAAGACGATACACGGTGCTTTCTCTCTTGCCTGCTTGAACAAATCTCTAACCCTAGATGCTCCTACACCTACAAACATCTCTACGAAGTCAGATCCAGAGATTGAGAAAAAAGGAACATTGGCTTCACCCGCTACAGCCTTGGCTAAGAGGGTTTTTCCTGTCCCTGGAGGGCCAACAAGCAATACTCCTTTTGGTATCTTGCCTCCAAGGCTGGTATATTTTTTTGGATTTTTGAGGAAGTCAACAACTTCCATTACTTCTTCTTTGGCTTCGTCCAGGCCTGCCACATCCTGAAAGGTAATATTCACTTTAGCAGAATTGTCAAACAAGGTCGCCCGAGACTTTCCTATATTAAAAATTTGTGCACCAGGGCCACCGCCACCGCCGCCGACTCTTCGCATTATAAATAACCAGATCGCCACAAAAAACAGGAGTGGCAAGGTCCAACTAAGTATCGTCGACACCCAGTTTTCACGAGTATCATATCGAGGATCCAACTCATACCCCTCTTCACGTAACTCTTTTACTCGCTCATCAAATATTTCTACGCTCCCGATCTCAACAACATAATGGGCAGGATCAAGGCTAGTGGTGAGCTTATTATTAGCACTGACATCCTCATAGGTGCTGATAGACTCAGGCTTAAGGTGTATGTTGACTATACGCTTGTTGATTACTTCAACCTTATCTACATCTCCATTGCGTACGATCTCTTCAAATCTATTAAGCGTAATCTCTTGAGGTCTCGACACGAATGTCATAACCATATTGATTCCCACCAAGAAAACGATGATAAAAGCATAAAACCAGTAAGAACTCAGATTCTTTTTATCTGATTTCTTGTCATTATTGTTTTCGTTATTTTCAGCCATTCTAATTGGACATTAGTAAGAAAGAACCATCAAATAATCCTTTCGTTCAAAATATTTTTTAATCGACATCCTCATACGAGGTCACTATCGCATCACTCCACAAATCCTCAAGATCGTAATAATCACGAGTCTCAGGGTAAAAAACATGCACTACTATATCAAAGTAATCTACTAAACACCATCGAGCATCATTAGTTCCTTCGGTATGAGAAGGAGACAAACCAAGTTCATTTTTAATTCTTCTACTCACATTTTGGCTGATCGCCCTAATTTGAGTGCTGGACTCTCCCGAGCAAATGATAAAATAGTCCGCAGGAGCATCCTCAATTTTACTCAAATCCAACGTTATTAAATTTTTACCTTTTATATCTTGGATACTGTCTACAATCAGAGCTACAAGCTCAGAACTATTATGATAAGATGTAGTTACTCTTGTGTTCGCAGTGGTGCTTTTATCTGTCAATAGAGCTGCTGTTTTCTTCTGAATTACAGAATTAATGAATTATAAGTGAAACGAATAGTCGGCACAAAGGTATATCACTTTGAAGAATTAGATTCAACTAATGATTATGCTACCCAATTGTTATCAAAAAACAAACCAATTGAGGGAAGTGTTGTCATAACTGACCATCAAGTCCAAGGTAAAGGACAATATGGCAGAAAATGGAACACCGTCAAAGGACAAAACATCACATTGTCAGTTATCTTGTATCCCAACTTAGATGCTCTAAGGCAGTTCGATCTAAACGTTATGGCATCTATGGCGGTCACTATGGTTATTAATAGCCTTACTGGTCTGACAGCGATGGTCAAATGGCCTAATGATATATATCTCAACGATAAAAAAGTCTGTGGTATCTTGATTAAAAACAATCTCTATGGCTCCAGTATCCATCAAAGTGTCATAGGTATAGGTCTTAACGTAAATCAATCGGCCTTTGATGCTGCCCTACCCAATGCGAGCAGCTTAGCCATTGAATCCAACAGCACTTTGGTCTTGTCTCAGGTTCGAGAGACACTATATACCAAAATCGATTATTGCTATGATCTACTAAAAGATGATGCCAAAACACTTCGTAAACTCTATCAGAGTGCTCTCTGGCGCAAAGATGAGCAGTCACGATTATTGGTCAATAAAAAAGAAGAAATCGGAATAATAAAAGATATCAATGAACATGGCAAATTATTGGTTGAAATACGAAAAGAAGTTAGGGCATATGATATGTCTCAAATAAAGATAATAGTATGATTGCAGCAGTAATAACGGTAGGTGATGAACTCCTCAATGGGCAAACGGTCGATACTAATTCTGCCTGGTTAGGAGAAAAACTCAATGAAATAGGGGTGACACTAAGCCTCAAGCTTTCTGTCGGAGATACCACTCAAGATATTATCAATGGGTTGACCTATGCTACTGAGCACGCCGAGATCA
Organism: uncultured Saprospiraceae bacterium; assembly: GCA_964545645.1. Classification (GTDB taxonomy): domain Bacteria; phylum Bacteroidota; class Bacteroidia; order Chitinophagales; family Saprospiraceae; genus GYS-P2D. The sequence goes on along the minus strand of CAZJHC010000032.1, from coordinate 8,607 downwards.
TCTTAATGACTGGAGGTCTTGGGCCAACTAATGATGATATAACCAAAGTGGCATTAGCTGACTTTGTTGGCGATCAACTAAGCTTTTCAGAGGAGACATTCTTGCGCATCAAAGGGCTGTTTGAATCCCGAGGCAGGCCAGTATTAGAAGCCCATAGAAGCCAGTGCTATATGCCCAGTACAGCCCAGCTGATAACCAACCCCCAGGGGACCGCTCCAGGGATGTGGATAGATCACCTTGAGACGATTATCCTATCAATGCCAGGAGTACCCCGAGAGATGAAGGCCATCATGGAATCCGCAGGTCTCCTCAAGATAAAATCCTTGGTACGTGGCAGCCATATACACCATCATATCATTCAGACTGCAGGAACTGGTGAATCAGTAATCGCCGAAAGAATAGAAGATATTGTAGATACCTTTCCTCCAGAGTTATCCATAGCATACCTGCCAGGACTAGCGTCTGTCAAATTGAGGCTCACAGCTAAAACTCGTACTGAGCATGACGCAATGACGCTCACGGCACAATATGGGGTTAAGATTCAAGAGCGTTTGGGAGACATAGTCTTTGGAATTGGAAAAGACTCATTGCCTGCAGCCTTAGGCAGACTATGCCGAGAGAAACAAGTTACAATAGCCACTGCCGAAAGTTGCACCGGCGGAGGCATAGGGCATGCGTTGGTCCAAGTGCCTGGATCGTCAGCCTATTATTTGGGCAGCATTGTTAGTTATTCTAATACGCTAAAAGAAAACCTACTAAATGTCCTTCAGCAAACATTGATCAATCATGGCGCTGTAAGTGAAGAGACCGTCATAGAGATGATCCATGGCCTGACAGATCAAACTGGTTGTGATGTGGGCGTCGCTGTATCAGGAATTGCTGGACCTGGAGGAGGTTCGGCAGAAAAACCTGTCGGAACCATATGGCTTGCCATAGGTAACAAGTCTACCTGTAAAACCAGAAAACTGCAACTCGTCAAAAATCGAAAAATAAATATCGACTACACGATAATAACAGCAATGAATGAATTGCGCTTGTTTATAGAAAAGAACTTTTAATACCTTTGTCGGCGAATAATAGAGTATGGCAATAATAGAGCTGCTTATTCCAAAAATGGGTGAAAGTATTCATGAAGCAACTGTTATAAATTGGCTTAAAAAAGAGGGTGATATAATTGAAGAAGATGAGACCATACTCGAGATTGCAACGGACAAAGTTGATAGTGAGGTGCCGTCTCCAGTAAAAGGGACTTTACACAAAATCCTTGCTCAAGTTGATGACGTAATCCCCGTAGGCCAAGCAGTCGCTCTTATTTCTACCCAAGGCGATTATACCCAACCATCGACATCGTCCCCAGTTGAACCTGCTATAGTGGAGCAAGCACCTCAACTGGAGGAACATATAGCTGCCTCAACAGATAGCACTATAACAATAGAGCCTGCCCCTGCTCCACTACCTAAACCAGTTGTAACTACTACCAAAAGGTTTTATACTCCTCTGGTCAAGACAATAGCCAGACAAGAAGAAATTTCTATCTCAGAACTCGAAACAATAACTGGTACTGGTCCTAAAAATAGAGTTACTAAGGAAGATCTATTCAGATATGTTACTCAAAGAAACTTAGGTCAAAGTCAGTCAATTACTCATCCTGTGTTGTCCGACAGACAAGATCGCCCTGTACCATCACATACCCCTACAGTAGCTTCGCAGCAAAAAAGGGTTACAAAGGAATCCGTTAAATCTGCTACTACCGGCAATCAAGGTGCAACACAGAGTGAAGAGGTCATCGAATTAGATCGCATGCGTAAGATGATTGCCAAGCATATGATTCATTCTCGGCAAACCTCGGCACATGTAAGCTCCTTCGTTGAAGCTGATGTGACCAAAATGGTCATGTGGCGTAACAAAATTAAGAATGACTATATCACCAAGTATGGTGAGCGCCTGACGTTCTCTCCCCTATTTGCTGAGGCAGTGATCAGAGCCCTACAGGATTTTCCTACCATCAATGCCTCACTTAGAGATGATCAACTGATATTGAAAAAGCATATCAACTTAGGTATTGCAACCGCCCTGCCAGATGGTAATCTTATCGTCCCTGTGATCCAAGCAGCAGAAAAGCTTAACCTACTCGGGTTAACAGAAAAACTCAATGATCTAGCCCGACGTGCTCGAGACAATAAGCTCAAGCCAGACGAGATCCAAGGAGGCACCTTTACCATAAGCAACATCGGTACTTTTGGTAATCTCATGGGCACACCGATCATCAATCAGCCTCAGCTGGCCATACTCGCAATAGGCGCCATCAAGAAAAAACCTGTGATCATGGAAACAGAACATGGAGATATTATTGCAATTCGTCATATGATGTTTTTATCTTTATCCTTTGACCATCGAGTAATCGATGGATTTTTAGGAGGTTCTTTTCTTAACAGAGTTGCAGAGAATATTGAAAAATTTGATTCTAATAGGCAGATATAGTCATCTCTCGATATTACTATCGATTCTATGGATACTATGTCTTTCAACCCAAAGCAGTGGTCAGCAAGACCCCCTAAAAAAAGCCAACGAGCTATACAATCAAAAAAACTATCAAGAAGCCTTAATCTACCTCAATCGAGTAGAAAAAACCGAAAATAGTGGGCCCCTCCTATATAAAAGAGGAGTCATATACTACCATGTCAATCAGTTAGATCGTGCCGAGATGGACCTCAATCAAGCGGTACAATTTGGATACAAAAAAGAGGACATCGATTATTACCTAGGAAAGATAGCCCAACATAAAGGACAATTTTCTTCGGCAGCAGAATACTATAAAATGTACCTGCGACAGCTCAAGAATGATCTAAAGAAAAAAGAAGTTTATCACATGATCAGTCAATGTGGTCAAGCTCAAAATCTTTTGTATCAAAACCCTATAGGCATAATAGAACGTCTGCCTAAGCCTATCAATAGCATATATGACGATTTTGGTTGGTTGCCAAGCCCATCTGATTCTGTCACATACTATTTTAATACTAATAGGCCCAATACCGTCATTAATATGGCCAAAGGCCACCATGAAATATATTCTGTCAAACTCATCAATAATGAATGGAATAAACCTAAGCGTCTATCCTATCCTATCAACACTCGAGCGGACGAAATATTGACTGGATTTACAGAAGCTACTAATGGATTATATATCATGAGGGCTGATGAATCAAAGAGTTCTGTGATGATACATCGAAGAGGAGATACCAAAGGCAAACAAAAATCCCTTGAGATAGCAGCGTCCTTTTCTATTTACAATAGTGAGATATACTTTTACAATGATCAATTAGCACTATTTGCCGCTAAGACCGCAGATGGTTATGGCGGTTATGATATCTACTACGCTCAGAAAAACCATCTGGGGTGGTCTCAGCCTACTAATATGGGTTCTTCAGTTAATAGCATTCATGACGAATTGGACCCAAGACTGACGCATGATGGTCAGTCCTTGTATTTCAGCAGCAACCAGTCCAATAGCATCGGGGGTTTTGATATCTATAAGTGCGATTATCTCTATGAATCTGAAACCTGGTCGACACCACATAATCTAGGGATCCCGATTAATAGTCCAGGAGATGACAAAGGGCTACAATTGAGTAGCGATGGTTTGACAGCACACTTTAGCTCTAATAGAAAGTCTGCCATGGGTGGTTTTGATATCTATAAAGTCAGATTCAAAGAACGACAATTAGGTCAAGATTACTATGCTGGCATGGTTCCATTTGTCGATGGAGACCATACGCCGATTGTAGAGATTACTGATCCTGACTTAGAAAGTATCATCTTGGAGAACTCCAATATCCCCACATTAGAAAAAAGAGCGTATACCCTATCCTCGTTGTATCATCTTAGTAGTGAGTATGTCGATCCGGCCATTAATCTTGCCAAGGTGGCACAACTCAAAGAAATACTGTCAAGCTATCCAGACGTCTCGCTCGAGCTCATCAGTAGTGGCAATGATGACGAAATAATAGAATACAGTCTGTTTGCATCGATGAAGCGAGCAGAAAAAATCAGAAAACAAATCCTGACAGGCACGACGATAGATCCAGAACGCATCCATATCACTGGACTTGGCAACAATTATCCCATTATTAAGAAAATGGACCTTAAGGCTGATGATTACAACACCAGGATAGATCTCAAGTTGCATGACTTGCCCGAAGAATATATATCCATTGATATGGAGCAAACGGTAGATGTCCATCCGAGTCATCTCGACACCAAATATGACATCTATCGTACGATTATCGAGGCAGATGTGTCCTACAAAATAGAAATTGCCAAAGTCAACCAAATGTATCGAGGTATGGCTCTAAGCTTGTTTAATGATGCTACCATGGAGCTCGATAACACTACAGGACTCTATGCATACACGGTAGGATTATATGATAACTATGCTGAAGCTATAACCACGGAGCGTAACCTAGAAAGAGATGGCGTCGTCGATGCTCAAGTGATCCCATATATTAACGGGCTAAGGGTGTCAGAAGATCAATTGGTCAATTATATCTCCGAATATCCTAATCTAAAAGACTATCTCAATTATGATAGATCAATAGGGACCAATTGAAAACCCTCGAATATGTCCATTATATAAGGATCGGCACTATAAACCATATAATAGCCACCACCACCTGTACCACATATCTTCATATAATACCTACCAGTTTCTAACCCCTCTTCCCAATAATCTATCAGCTTGTCCAATATCATAGGTTTCATCTGTTCATACTGAAATGAAGACAATTTCTTAAGGAGTCCATGCAGTTCGTCGCCCGCTAAAAATGAGTCAATCAGCTCATTGTTAATCGTGACGAGTTGTGCATATATGTCTGGACTACCTTGATGCCACTCGACAAATCGTGACACCAGACCTCGAGCGGTTCTCTTTTGGCCACTATCCAATAAGTAGAGTTTATAATCACCATTGTGTAGGGAGTCATCCAGTACACACTTAGTATACTTGCCTTGATAGGTTCTTAATATAGGACTGTTGATATAACTGATCAATGGATCAAACCCAGAACTCGTACCATGAAAAAATGATTCTATCAGCGCTAATTGATGCTGCAAAGATTCTAAGTCATCAGGCTCAAGCTTGCGACAGTGGTCATAGATAGCAGCAGATAGGGCTCCAGAGCTCCCTGTCCCATAACCCCGTTTTATCGTACTCCCATAGTAGACTTTTTGGGCTTGAACTTCTTCTAATTTATCCAAGTCTAAAAAATCCTGGCAATGCTCGATAAGGTAGGGCATGAATCCTCTCTTCATCACGGAGTTGGGCTCAAACTGTGCCGACCAATAACCATATCTATTATACATAGGCATCCCCAATACTTGGGAGCCTAATACCACAGAGTACTCTCCAAAAAGAATAAGCTTTGAAGGATAGATACGACTCATTGATATTTAAAATGGTCTATGATTTTCCCAATACCAAGCAGTGCGCATGATATCTGCTATATCGTATTTAGGCTCCCATCCTAAGTACTTCTTGGCTCGTTTATAGTTACTATATATAGCGATGACATCTCCAGGTCTTCGTGGGCCTATCCTATAGTTGAGCTTTTCTCCACTCACCTCCTCAAATGCCTTAATGGCTTCTAACACCGTAACTCCATCTCCGATACCTAGATTGAAGACTTCATAGGGCTCTTGATTTTTTTCATTATCAAGGTAATTGACCGCACAGGTATGCGCATGAGCCAGATCCTCTACATGTATATAATCCCGGACACAACTACCATCTCTGGTATCATAGTCATCTCCAAAGATGACACACTCATGTCGCTTGCCAGCAGCTGTCTCAGTGATGACGGGCACGAGGTTTAGAGCGATTTTTTTGGAAGATTCGCCGAGCAATCCTGACTGATGCGCTCCAGCCGGATTAAAATATCTTAGTGATATAACTCGCATATCGGTAAACTGTGCTATATCTTTTAACATATACTCCCCCAGTTGTTTCGTCCTACCATAGGGAGACTCAGCTTCTTTCATTTCTGTCTCTTCCGTTACTGGTAGGTCCGTAGCCTGTCCATAGACAGTGCATGAAGAAGAGAAGATAAAGTTGCGTACTCCTGCTTGCTGTCCACCATTGAGGACATTAATTAGGGACTTCATGTTATTATCAAAATATGCGAGTGGCTGTTCAGTGGATTCCCCAACGGCTTTGAGCGCAGCAAAGTGTATGATAGCTGTAATGTCTGCATGCTCTTCAAAGATTCTATAGGTAGCCTCAGCATCTCTCAAGTCTATCTTATAATGCGACACATCCTGGCCTGTGATCTTATTGATATGATCTACTGCCGCTTCATATGCATTACTATGGTTATCTACAGTGACCACTTGATGACCATGCTGTAAGAGATCAACAGCCGTATGACTACCTATATATCCAGCCCCTCCTGTAACTAAAACCTTAGCCATTATTGCAATTAGTTTACTTTTGCCAAACTTAAGTCAAAAACATATGATCTCAGAAGTAATTGTTGGTAATGTTAAAGAAATAGCTCGCCAAGCTGGAGCAGCAATCATGGATATATATCAAGACGAATCAAAATTTAACGTCGAGCATAAATCTGATGACTCCCCGCTTACCGCAGCAGATCAAGCAGCAAACGCTATCATAATCGCCGGACTTGAAAAACTCAATGTCACCTACCCGATCATCTCTGAAGAAAACAAACTTGTTGATTATGAAATCCGAAAGGATTACGAATATTTTTGGCTGGTAGATCCTCTTGATGGCACCAAGGAGTTCATCAAACGCAATGGAGAATTTACGGTCAATATCGCATTGATACATGGCCAAGAATCTGTCATGGGTGTTGTATATGTCCCTGCTACAGATGAATTATACTGGGCGGCCAAAGGTGCTGGGGCTTATTACGAAAAAGGAGGGACCGTCCTGAAGCTCCAAACCAACAGGTTCAGCAAAAAGCAAAAAGGGGTCCGAGTTGTATGCTCTCGAAGCCATATCAATGAAGAGACGCAGCAAATTATGGATGAACTGCAAGATCCAGAAATTGTATCCAAGGGAAGCTCTCTGAAGTTTTTGATCATTGCTAAGGGAGATGCTGAGTACTATCCAAGGATAGGACCAACCATGGAGTGGGACACAGGTGCCGCACATATCATACTCACAGAAGCAGGAGGTACAGTTACCGAATATGGCAAGACCACCCCTTTGTTATATAATAAAGAGAATCTCCTAAATCCATACTTCATAGCCTCCGCCGCTCAGCACTAATCCTATGCCGAGGCCAATATCCATAGTGGTCATTTGCCACAATGAAGAGTCTCATATCCGTAGATGTATTGAGTCAGTACTACCTCTAAGTGACGATATCTTAATACTTGATAGTGGCAGTACTGACGAGACCATTGCCATTGTAAAAACGTATCCCGTAAGGCTTGTACAAACCACTTGGCTCGGATATGGAGCTACTAAAAACTATGGACATAGCCTTGCTTCATATGGCTGGATACTAAGCATAGATGCAGATGAATGTGTAGATGATCAATTGAAAGAATCAATAGCATCATGTAAGCTACACCATGAGGAGTCTTACATTGTCCAACGTGTTAATCTAATAGGAGAAAGAACGATCAAATTTGGACACTTAAAACCCGAGAAAAAACTGCGCCTATTCCAAAAAGAGCTTTTTGAATGGGATCACAAGGCTGTACATGAGCAACTCATCCCAAAGACGAAAAAGATAAAATTACAACAACTGAAAGGGTCTTTAATCCATCGTCAAGCCAAAGACATCTCAGACCTTAAGTGCCAGTATGAGCACTATGCCCATCTGAGTAAAAAGAAAAATCGAAACATCATTTTGACTCGTCTGTCTCCCCTCTATCATTTGTTGAGGAGTTATATTTTTTTTGGAGGCTTATTAGAAGGAAGATTGGGGCTCGACCTTGCAAAGGCGGCCTACTTCTATAGTTATAAGAAAAATCTCCATCCCTAATCTATAGAAACTTCTCCTTCCACTCTGAGTATCCCCCCTTCATATTGGTTACGTCATTAAAGCCTTGAGAAATCATATAGTCCGTAGCCTTTCCACTGCGATTTCCGCTTTGGCAATACATTAGATAGGTAGCATTCTTATCTAATTGATTAATTCCTTTCTCAAAATAGTCGGCCTTATAATCTATCAGGGTAGCCCCATCTATATAGCCTTCCTGATATTCTGCTATCGTTCTGACATCTATAAGTATAACGTCCTTATCAGTTCTTAACCACTTATTAGCTTCGTCTACAGTGATATCCTTACGGACTGACAGATTGGTGGATGATGGATCCGTGGCAGAACTGTCTGATTTGCAATAAGAAAATGAAATCAGCGAGATGAGAAAAATTAGTTTGACATAATTCATACAACTAAAATACCTAAAAAAGGAAAAGGGAGCCATTGCTCCCTTTTTACCAAAACCGTATGAAAAAACTATCTAACTATTCTAATTTGTATCTAAAAGACATTTATTAAACGCCTGTACCCTGATTTCTTGCTTAAGAGATTGTTAAAAAAACCTAAGGAATGCTTTAATTTATCGTCAATACTATTA
>CAZJHC010000031.1:0-17499 GCA_964545645.1 uncultured Saprospiraceae bacterium | reverse complement strand
ATATCCTATTTTCATAGTTCAAGGTTAACTGAACTCATCCGAAAAGCCAAAACTTGACGTTGATTATATTAACCAGTTTAATTAACCGAAAAAATTGAGACTTTAACAATAGTTGCGATCGCTGAAAGGAAGAAAGAAAAAGGATCTTTTTTCTGAACTTATGTATTTCTGTATAGATGTAACATCGATTTATAGCTAATCACAACAATAGATTCACTTACACTTTATAATACTATGTACGATGACAAAACCGAATCAAGACTCATAAGCAAGAAGATTACCCCAACTCCAATGCGGGTTCTGATATTACAGTATCTGATGGAGCAGGAATGTGCCGTATCCTTACAGAGTATCGAGCGGGAATTTGAGCGAGCAGATAAGTCTACGCTATATCGTACCCTGAAGACTTTTGAAAAGAACAAATTGGTACATACTATTGACGTTGGTAGCAAACAACTTCAATATGCCCTTTGCTTAGAAAGTTGTGAGTGCAAAGCCATTGATCAGCACTATCATTTTCATTGTACAGAATGCCAAAACACATTTTGTCTAACAAATCAAAATATACCAAAAATCGAGTTGCCAAGAAAATTCAAAATGACACAAGCCAATATGGTAATAAAGGGTTTCTGTGAGAATTGCAACAAGTAAGGAACTTTGCAAGTGGGTTGCAGTCTACATGTCTTACCTTTGAATTCTGTAATGAGATTATTTGCAATCATATTATCACTTTATATCGCAACATTGTCTATGATGCCATGTACTGATGGTATGCTTCAAACTTCCAATCATTCAGGAGCAGAGCTAACAACGGTTGAACACAATCATAATCATTCACACCATCAAGATACCTGTCCACCTTTCTGTGTTTGTACCTGTTGTGGTATAAATCTTACTCTTCCTAGTGCAGACGATGTAGATATGAGTACTCCGATGGGTCATCATATGGTGATCAGATCTCTGTATTCTTTCGACTATTCCTTCGATTATAAAGAAGGAATCTGGCATCCGCCGACCATAAGTTAAGCCGTTTTCCAGGGATAACTATGCCCTCAATACACAGACAGGTTTAACTTTTATAAAATAGATATTAATGTTCGATAAGATAATCGCTTATTCGGTACAGAATAAGTTCGTCATAGGACTATTTGTAGCAGCCCTTATAGCTTGGGGTTTGTTTTCACTTAAGCAGATACCCATAGATGCTGTACCAGATATTACTAATAATCAAGTACAGATCATCACCATATCACCCACACTTGCTACACAAGAGGTAGAACAGTTCATTACAACTCCTGTAGAACTGGCCGTTCAGAGCTTACAGAAAACAGAAGAAATACGATCCATTTCTCGTTTTGGACTTTCAGTTATTACAGTAGTTTTTGAAGAGGGATATGACATATATCTCGCTCGTCAGTTGGTAAACGAAAAACTCAAAGAAGCGGAGGAAGATATACCTAAAGGCTTAGGCACGCCAGAGATGGCTCCCCTCTCTACAGGACTGGGAGAGATATACCAATATGTAGTCCGTCCTATAGAAGGATTTGAAGAGCAATTTTCGCCGACGGAACTAAGAAGTATACAAGATTGGATTGTTACTCGGCAACTCTTGGGTATAGAAGGAGTCGCAGAGGTCAATTCAATGGGGGGGTACTTAAAGCAGTATGAAGTTGCTGTCAATCCTAGTCTACTGAAATCAGTTGGTGTAAGCATAACAGACATATTTGATGCATTAGAAAAAAGCAATGAAAATACTGGTGGTGCCTACATCGAGAAAAATTCCAATGCCTACTACATCCGTTCTGAGGGTTTGGCCAAATCACTGGACGATATAGGAAACATAGTGGTGAGTGATGCAGGGAATATCCCTGTCTTAGTCAAAGATGTAGCCACAGTCCAATATGGCAAAGCTCCTCGATATGGAGCATTGGTTCGTGATGGAGATGAAGTTGTAGGAGGAAAGGTGATGATGTTCAAAGGGGCAAATTCTGCACAGGTCACGGAGTTGGTCAAAGAGCGAGTAGTTCAAATACAAAAGTCCTTGCCAGAGGGAGTGATTATAGAACCTTATCTCGTAAGAGACAAATTAGTTAGTACAGCCATTGGTACAGTAAAAACTAACCTGATAGAGGGAGGATTGATTGTAATATTTATCCTGGTATTGCTATTAGGCAATTGGAGAGCAGGTCTGATTGTAGCCTCTGTTATTCCTCTCGCCATGCTTTTTGCTGTATCAATGATGAATCTTTTTGGAATATCTGCCAATTTGATGAGTTTAGGAGCGATTGACTTTGGATTGATTGTAGATGGTGCAGTGATCATTGTAGAAGCCATAGTTCATAGGTTGCAAGTCAAAAAAGGAGGGAGTTTCTTAACACAAAATGAAATGGACACAGAGGTAATTACCTCCTCTCAGAAAATCAGAAGTTCGGCAGCATTTGGAGAAATCATCATTCTGATGGTGTATATACCGATTTTGGCATTGGTTGGTATAGAAGGTAAGATGTTTAAGCCTATGGCACAAACCGTTATGCTGGCCATTGCAGGAGCGCTCATATTATCATTAACTTATGTACCTATGATGGCGGCATTAGTTCTCAACAAGAAAGTGGTTAATAAGACCACCATTGCAGATAAGATTATTGCATTATTTCAAAGGGGATATGCACCAATACTGAATGCTGCGCTTCGATTTAAGGCACTATTTGTTGTTGCAACAGTTGCTGCATTTTTATTTAGTCTGTTTGTTTTCAGCAGAATGGGCGGAGAGTTTATACCCACTTTAGAAGAGGGGGACTTAGCGATGCAGCATATTCTTCCTCCAGGGAGCTCGCTTTCACAAAGTGTAGAGACAGCTAAAATGATCCAAAATAAATTGCTCTCAGATTTTCCAGAAATAGAAGACGTCGTTGCTAATATCGGCTCTGCGGAAATTCCAACTGACCCCATGCCAGTTGAGATAGCTGATTATGTTTTGGTGATGAAGCCCAAAAAAGAATGGACTTCAGCAAGTAACCGACAGGATATGTTTGAGGAACTGGAAGCATCCCTCAAAAGTATTCCGGGTGTGGGGTTTGAGTTTTCACAACCGATACAACTACGGTTTAATGAACTTATGACGGGCTCCAAAGCTGACATCGCCATAAAGTTATTTGGTGAAGACTTAGATCTATTATTTCAGAATGCTACTAAAGCCGAGAAGGTCATTCGGCAAATTAACGGAGTGGGAACTGTGAACGTCGAACAAACGATAGGTATGCCACAAATATTGGTGGACTACGATTATCAGCGGATGGCACAATATGGCTTACACATTCAAGAGGTCAATCAGGTCATTCGTTCGGCCTTTGCAGGAGAAAAGGCAGGTGTTATTTATGAAGGTGACAAGCGATTTGACTTGGTAATCCGCTTGGCCGAAGAGAACAGGACAGGTATAGAGGATGTAACAAACCTCTTCGTGACGCTCAATAATGGTAGCCAGATACCTCTCAGCAATGTGGCGAATGTAGGCCTCATAAATGCCCCTATGCAGGTCTCCAGAGAGAATACCAATCGAAGAATAGTAATTGGCGTAAATGTAGGAGATACAGATGTCGAAAGCTTAGTTGAACAGATACAATCTGAACTGGATAGCAAAGTTGATTTACCCGCTGGATATTATTTCACATTCGGAGGTCAATTTGAAAACTTAAAAGCTGCCAACGCCAGACTATCCATAGCAGTACCTATGGCATTAGCGTTGATATTCATTCTACTGTATTTCACATTTGGGTCCGTATCTCAAGCAGTATTAATTTTTACGGCTATTCCATTATCCGCAATCGGAGGAATATGGGCTTTAGAGCTCAGAGGATTACCATTTAGTATCTCAGCGGGGATCGGTTTCATAGCCCTCTTCGGTGTAGCGGTGTTGAATGGTATTGTGCTCTTAGGTTATTTGAATCAACTCAAAAAAGAAGGTATGCGAGATATAAAAGAGAGAATTATAACAGGAACAAGAGTAAGATTAAGACCTGTGATCATGACAGCGGCAGTTGCATCTCTTGGTTTCCTGCCTATGGCTCTATCTACGTCCGGAGGTGCTGAAGTTCAGAGGCCTTTGGCTACAGTTGTAATCGGAGGGTTGATAACAGCAACTTTTTTGACTTTGATTATTCTGCCAATACTTTATTACTGGTTAGAAAAATGGAATGCAAGTAAATCTGGGCGGAGTCCAGGAGGCAAGCAACATTTAGTAAGTCTTGGTTTGTTAATCTGTTTTTCCTTTAACCTTAACGCACAAAATCAACAATTAGACTTAGACAATGCTATACTTATTGCAATAAAAAATCATCCAAATATAAAAGCGGCTGATAAGGCAATTGAAAGAGAGCAATCCCTTCAAAATTTGAAATACAACCTGGGGTTAACGGATATTTCTTATCAAGGCGAAGGATTATTTGATAGACAATTTGGCCAGCAAGTCAATCAAATCGGTATTGTTCAAAATATCCCAAGTCCTGGTATTACAAAGGCCCAGAATGATTTGCAAGACGCCGTTACGAAACATAGCATCTATGATCGACAGATTAGCGAGAACGAGTTGAAATGGAAAGTAAGACAACTCTATTTTGATATCCAATATCAAAATGAACTCAAAAAACTTTACGACCATCTCGCTTCAACCTTTGAGGAATATCACTCGAAAGCTACAGTGAGAGTACAGGCAGGTGCCACAAACCCGATTGAAGCGCTCACATTGCTATCAAAACGACAAGAGTACGAGCTACTACTAAAACAAGTGATCATAGAGATAGATAACCTTCATCAGCAGTTTCGTCTGCTGTTATCCACTTCGGAACCGGTGACTGTTGTAGACAGTTTTGGCATAATAGCTTATGCAACTGTCGAAGACAATGACGCTCACCCCTCTCTGCTCCAAACTAAACAAGCAAATGTCATTGAAAGTGCTAAAATTGATGTGATGAATGCCGAGTTGAAACCCAGCTTTAATTTTGGTTATGCGAGCCAGATATTCAATGAGGGTGGGTGGCTACATGCAGTGCAAGCAGGAGTTTCCATTCCGTTGTTTAACAGCCAGGTACAAAAACGTATTGAAGCGCAGAAAATCCAGATTGATGTTGGTGATTATCAATACCAAAGCAAGGCTTTGGCCTTAAAACAAAAACAGCTAAAGGTTGGAAACACCCTAAACTTATATCAAGAAGGAATCGACTTCTACAAAGATCAACTTCGGACTATCAATCCAGAAATAATACGAATAAGTCAATTGAATTATCAGGCAGGTGAAATTTCCTACTTGGAACTGCTAAATGCGCTGCAAATAATGGCAAGCAATAATAAGAACTATTGGGAGCAGATAAAAGCTTACAACATGGCAGTAGCGGACTATCAATTTCTTACAAATCAATAAAAGACAATACAATGAAATTTATAAAATATATCATACTAATTATTACTATAGTTTCTGTTGTTGCAATTTCTTCTTGTGATCATAAACATGCAGAAGAAGATGGACATAATCATAGCACAGAAGAAACTACGCATTCTGATAGCGATGATCACAGTCATGGAGGTGAAGAAGGCATACATCTTTCAAAAGAGCAGGCCGAAACTATAGGATTAGAATTTGGCTCCTTATCATCTATTAAAATAAATGATTTTGTAAAAGCTACTGGAACATTAGGCTTACCTCCAAATTCGCATTCATCCGTTTCAGCAAAGGCGAATGGTATTATCAAAAGCACAAAGAAATTTGTAGAAGGAGACTATATAAAAAAGGGGGCTATCGTTGCATCTATTGAGAATCCTGAATTTATAATTACTCAACAAAGTTATTTGGAGGCTAAAGCGCAATTAAAATTTAAGCGCTTAGAAGTAGAACGTCAAAAGACTTTGGTAGAATCTAATGCTGGAGTAACTAAGAATTTGCAAAATGCTCAGGCCGAAGTTGCTGTATTAGAAGCTAGAACCCAAGGACTTGCTAAGCAACTTTCTTTTTTAGGTATATCTACATCAGAGCTAACTCCTAACTCGATAACACAGGAAATAACAATCACCTCTCCTATGAGTGGTTACATATCTAAGATTGACTTTCACAATGGCATGTATGCTCAGTCATCAGTCTCCCTTATGGACATCATTTCTTCTCAACACTTGCATTTAGAATTGGATGTATTTGAAAAGGATATAGCCCAAATCAAGGAGGGACAGAAAATAAGTTATACAGTGCCAGCACTTGGACAAACGATCTACTATGGTAGTGTTGACGTTATTGGCAAAGAGTTTAATACCAATACAAAAACCGTCCGAGTCCATGGGCATTTGGATGGTGTAAAGCCTACATTTTTAAAGGACTTATTTATAAATGCAAAAATATTTCTCAATGACAAAGTAGCAGAAGCACTTCCCGAAAAAGCAATTATTAATGACGGAGAAAGTGACTTTATATATGTAGCAAAGAATCTTGGCGAAGCTAATGAAATACAATTCGAAAAGATTAATGTAATACCTGGTGCTACAGATAACGGGTATACCACTATTCAGTTAATCGACACTATTCCTGAAGGAATGCAAATAGTCACCAAAGGGGCATACTATGTATTTGCACAATCAAAAGCTGGCGAATTAGAACACGAACATTAATATTTTAAACTATGTATTTATTCATTTTCTTTATCATCTACTTTTCTTTAGTGTTCGTCATAAGATCTCTCAGGCTTTGGAAGCGAACAGGTATTAATCCTCTCACCTTCAATAAAGGCGATGATGCACACGGATATAACGGGAAGGTATTTGGTGTAATCACCATACTGGAACTCATTATAGTCAGTATCCATGCATTCATTCCAAGTTGGCACGAATACCTGTTGCCAGCCTGGTATTTAGAGTATGACATTTTAGTAAATATTGGCTGGACACTTCTTATACTTTCTCTATTGTTAGTCTGGTTCGCTCAATCCAATATGAGAGATTCGTGGCGCATAGGGATCGATGAAGAGAACAAAACGAAACTAGTAACAAATGGCTTATTCTCCTTCTCTCGAAATCCTATTTTCTTAGGAATAATGATAGCGAATGTGGGACTATTTTTAGTACTTCCGAATGCTTTCACCATACTAATCATAGCCCTTTCCACGGTAAGTATCAATACGCAAATCCGTCTGGAAGAGGCGTTTTTGAAGGAAGAATTTGGTCATCAATACACACAATATCAAACTCAAGTAAACAGATGGTTTACCATAAAAAGAGCATCAAATGAAAAATAAAAACCACACCCATATATATGATGAAAATGGCAAACAGGTATGCTGTTCATTAGAAGAAAAGATCGATGCCAAAACACCTCCACCATTACTAAAACAGGAGCATAATGAAGATGACGGACATGATCATTCGCATGACCACTCACATGATGGAGAGAGTACTTGGAATAATTATATACCTTCCATCGTCAGTTTAGTATTACTATTATCAGGTATCGCTTTTGATTACTATGATGTTGCCTTCTTCCAAGGTTGGATCAGAATAATGTGGTACGTCATTGCATACATACCAGTTGGTCGTCCGGTAATCAAAGAAGCAATACAGGCACTTACTAAAGGAGAGATATTCACCGAGTTTTTCTTGATGAGTATTGCGACCATTGGAGCCTTTGCAATAGGAGAATATCCAGAAGGTGTTGCAGTGATGCTTTTCTATGCCGTCGGAGAGTTGTTTCAAAGTGCTGCAGTACGACGGGCAAAGGACAATATCAAAGCTCTCTTGGATGTAAGGCCCAAGATTGCCAATGTCCTCCGAAATGGTTCATTTGTTGAAGTCAACCCAAGTGATGTAGGTATCGAAGAAACGATCCAAGTGAAAGTAGGTGAGAAAGTACCGTTAGATGGCACTTTGCTTTCCGATAAGGCCAGCCTCAATACCGCAGCGCTGACAGGGGAAAGTAAACCACAAGGCCTTTTAAAAGGAGAAAGCGTATTGGCAGGTTCTATCAATATGGATGGAGTTATAGAAGTGACAACGACAAAACTATTCAATGATAGTTCAGTATCACGAATCTTAGAACTTGTTCAAAATGCTACATCTAAGAAGGCAAAAACTGAACTATTAATTAGAAGATTGGCAAAAGTCTATACACCAATAGTGGTCTATTTAGCCATTGCAGTATGCTTTCTACCCTACTTCTTTGTAGATGATTATGTATTTAGAGATTGGCTATATAGGGCCTTGATTTTCTTGGTCATCTCTTGCCCTTGTGCTTTAGTGATCTCTATTCCTTTAGGTTATTTCGGTGGACTCGGTGCCGCTTCTAAAAAAGGTATTCTGTTTAAAGGGGCTACCTATATGGATCGACTGAAAGAAGTCAATACTATGGTAATGGATAAGACGGGCACTGTGACTAAAGGTGTATTTAAGATTAGGGATATAGAGATTTATGGCGACCATTCCAAAGAAGAATTTATGGGATTACTTTTGGCCATTGAATCAAAATCTACCCACCCAATTGCCAAGGCAATTATGGAATATTTATTAGAAGGAGCAATTCCAGAAGCAACAGATATTAAGGAGATAGCTGGCAAGGGTCTAAATGGCAGCGTGAGCAATCGACAAATAGTTGTTGGGAATAAAAAACTAATGACTCAGTTCAACATAGCCACACCTCCCGAATTAGAAAGCATTGTTGAGTCTATAGTATTAGTTGGTATAGATAATCAGTTCGCAGGATATGTGACCATTGCAGATGAAATCAAAGATGATGCGAAAGAGATCATTGCTGCTTTCAAAAAAGTAGGGATCAAAGACATTTTGATGCTCTCAGGTGATAAGGATAGCATCACTCAACAAGTAGCGCAGGAACTCGGTATATCAAAGGCCAAAGGAGACCTATTACCTGAAGATAAATTGACGGAAGTAGAGATGTTAAAACAAGATTCTAATAAAATAGTCGCTTTTATTGGAGATGGCATTAATGATGCTCCAGTATTGGCAGCAAGTGATGTGGGTATAGCCATGGGTGCCATGGGGAGTGACGTCGCTATCGAAACAGCAGATGTCATCATTCAAACCGATCAACCTTCTAAGGTTGTTACTGGTATTCAAATTGCTAAGTCCACTCAACAAATCATTTGGCAAAACATATTCCTTGCGTTTGGAGTCAAGATTATTGTACTAATGTTGGGCGCAGGCGGATTAGCCACAATGTGGGAAGCGGTCTTTGCAGATGTAGGGGTAGCTTTATTAGCTATCTTGAATGCGATTAGATTACAACGAATGAATTGGACATGAATTATAAGGAGTCAATTGTTGGAAGTTCGATAGCATTGATTGTAGCGACCAGTTGTTGTTGGTTACCTGCATTGGTCATAGCTATTGGAGGAGGAAGTACATTAATTGGACTAAGTAATGGATTAGAAACATTTAGTGGAATCTTTTTGATAATTGGTTTGGGTTTGTTGGGATTAGGTATGTACCAATATCAAAATAGAACCAATATGATCTCTGAACATGAAGTCCTTTTGGAATCCATAATTACTTGTCCAGAATGCGGACATAAAAAAGAGGAAACTATGCCTACGAATGCCTGTCAATATTTTTACGAATGTGAGAATTGCAAAAAGGTATTGAAACCAACTGGAGGTGATTGTTGTGTGTATTGCAGTTATGGAACCGTAGCTTGTCCTCCAATTCAGTTGAATCAAGGCTGCTGTTAAATGACCGTTTAAGTTGTAAATCAAACCCTACCTCATCTACTATAGACTCGACTCCCCCTCCCAACGGCCTGCGCCTCCTGGACTGTAGCGAATGCGGAAGGAAGGGGGCACATTGGATCAACATCTATCAATTAAATGTTCTAACTTCACAGTAAATCATGTATCAGTACAGGCTTACATATCGTATTTTAAGTTTAGCATTATCCTGCCTATTGCTTCTGACAGCTTTCGATTACTCTGTCAACGTACATTATTGTCAGGATGCTTTTGCTGGTATAAGTTTTAATGACGTCGTAAAGAGTTGCGCAAGCAAAGCTTCATCATGCTCTTCTATGAAGAAGATCTCCTTAGATGAAGAAGACCCTAATTGCTGTAAGAACAAAAAGTTTCACATCGATGATTTAGACGAAGACTTCACTTCGCCGATGATTGTTGACTTTGTCGACCTGACTTTTGATTTGGATATAAGTCCTGACTTTTTGGCTTCTTCCTATGTAAATTACCAAAAGCAGGCCATCTCTTACACATCCTACAGGCCCCCTCCACCAGATATTGACTTTCAAGCTCAGTATCAGGTTTTTATCATTTGATTCATTCATAGATCTCTTGTACTACGGTATAAGATTGTCTCACTAATGTGAGTAGTAAGGATTCTGTTAGAAGCCGCTCTATCCATCATAGCACCATGTAGCCATGACAGTATTTCGAGCGACTTTTTAAGGAGTGTTTCTTAATCTATGATATAGATTTTAATGATAAATAGTATTGTAAAGTTCTTTTTAGAGAACAAGCTCATCACTTGGCTGCTCTTACTCCTCTTTGTAGGGTGGGGCATAGTCACAGCACCTTTTGATTTTAACATAGATTGGCTTCCCCGTGATCCAGTATCAGTTGATGCCATACCGGATATCGGAGAGAATCAACAGATTGTTTTTACTGAGTGGATGGGACGATCTCCTCAAGACGTAGAGGATCAGATAACCTATCCACTTACCTCTTCATTACTTGGAATACCTGGAGTCAAGAGTGTCAGAAGTAATTCTATGTTTGGCTTTTCAAGTATCTACTTGATCTTTGATGATGATGTAGAATTCTACTGGAGTCGTAGTCGCATTTTAGAAAAACTCAATTCGCTTCCTTCTTCATTATTGCCTGATGGTGTGTCTCCAACATTAGGGCCAGATGCAACAGCATTAGGCCAAATATATTGGTACACTTTAGAAGGACGGGATAAAGAAGGTAACCCAACCGGAGGATGGAACCCTGAAGATCTCAGATCCATCCAGGACTTCTACGTGCAGTACGGCTTATTGTCAGCAGAAGGTGTATCAGAAGTGGCTTCTATTGGAGGATATACAAAAGAGTATAGAGTTGATGTCAATCCCGAATTACTCAAATCCAAAGGATTGACCCTGGTTGATGTAATGAGAGCGATAAAAGGAAGTAACATAGACATTGGAGCACAGACGATTGAAATCAATAACGCCGAATATTTTGTACGAGGTCTGGGATATGTAAAGTCGATATCGGATATCGAAGAAAGTGTGATTGTGGCTCGAAATAATATTCCAATCACGATTAAAGATGTTGCACAAGTTTATTTAGGGCCTGCGGCAAGAAGAGGTATTTTAGATAAGTCTGGTGCAGAAGCAGTGGGAGGAGTAGTAGTCGCTCGATACGGTGCCAATCCTTTAGGGGTCATCAATAATGTAAAAGCAAAAATAGAAGCTATTGGACCCGGTCTGCCATCTAAAATATTAGCTGATGGTACAGAATCACAGGTGACTGTTGTTCCATTTTATGATCGTACCCAGTTGATTAATGAGACCATAGGTACGCTACAAGAGGCACTGACCTTAGAGATCCTAATTACTATTATCGTTGTCATTTTATTACTATTTAATCTGAAATCCTCAATACTTGTAGCAGGAACACTACCTATAGCAGTCCTGATGTGCTTTATTGCCATGCGCTACTTCGGAGTAGATGCTAATATTGTTGCACTTTCTGGGATCGCCATAGCCATTGGCACCATGGTCGATATGGGTATCGTACTGACTGAAAGTATCATAGATCGCAAGGATCAAAAGAGTGGTCAAGAATCACTTATGACAACAGTCTATGAGGCTACTATAGAGGTGGGAGGTGCAGTTCTGACTGCTGTTGCTACGACGGTTATCAGCTTTCTTCCTGTATTTGCGATGGAAGCAGCTGAGGGTAAATTATTTCGGCCATTAGCATTTACTAAGACATTTGCTCTGATAGCTGCTGTGATCGTGGCTCTTTGTTTTATTCCACCATTAGCACATAGCATTCTTAGCATAAAGCTTGACAAGAAAAAACTGGGCATTTGGTTGAATGGTTTTGTGTTTGCAAGTTCAATTGCTGCATTTCTATTTTTTAATAATAGCTTGATTCTAATTATAACACTAATCAGTGGTATAGCCATTCTGCAGTGGTTGATGGATCATTATCTTCCTAAAAGAAGTCGATTCTTTCTCATTCTTTCTAATATCATTTACGCACTATTTATAGCAGTTTTTTTGACGAAGGAATGGATGCCTTTAGGCGTCAATAAATCATTATTCTCTAACAGTTTTTTTGTAATTGCAATCATCGCAATTCTACTTTCCTTCTTTTGGTTGATCATATTTTACTATGAGCATATCCTTAGACTTTTATTGAAGGTCAAGTTCTTGTTTTTACTGTTGGTGGGTTTCATAATTTATAGTGGCTTTCAGGTTTTTAATAATACAGGGCAAGAATTTATGCCTTCTTTGAATGAAGGTTCTTTTTTACTCATGCCTACATCAATGCCACATAGTGGGGTCGCTGAGAATCGAAAGAACCTTGCGATTATCGATATGGCAGTAACGGCTATCCCAGAAGTAGAATCTGTAGTTGGTAAAGCTGGAAGAGTTAATAGCGCCTTAGATCCAGCTCCACTATCTATGTATGAGAATATCATCAATTATAAATCAGAGTACAAGACGGATGAGGATGGCCATAAGCTGAGGTTCCGTTACGAAAAAGGAGAATACATCTATGATGAAAACGGACAATTAATACCGGACAACTCTGGAAGATATTATCGACAATGGAGAGATGAAATTCAATCACCCGACGATATCTGGAATGAAATTGTCAAAGTAACCAAGGTACCAGGCGTTACTTCTGCACCCAAGCTACAACCCATAGAAACACGCCTCGTGATGCTGCAAACCGGCATGCGTGCGCCTATGGGAATTAAAGTCAGGGGCCAGGATCTCAAGGTGATTGAAAAAGTAGGTCTCGACATAGAGACTCACTTAAAGGATGTAGAGGGGGTCAAAGATGCAGCTGTATTTGCCGAAAGGATTGTAGGAAAACCATATTTACTCATTGATATTGATAGAGGAAAGATCAACAGGTACGGTCTAAGTATTGAGTCAGTACAGCAACAGATTCAGGCCACTATAGGTGGTATGAATATGACAACCACAGTAGAAGGCAGGGAGCGCTATCCAATACGCATTAGATATCCACTCGATCAGCGAAGTGATATTGAGAGCATTAAGAATATTTTTATTCAGACGCCATCCAGCGGTCAGATTAGATTACGAGAAGTAGTAGACATAAGATATGAACAAGGCCCTCAAGCGATCAAAAGTGAAGATGGATTTCTAATTGGTTATGTTCTATTTGACAAAGAACCAGGATATGCTGAAGTAGAAGTTGTAAATAATGCACAACGCCATCTGGACGCATTGATTTCTGATGGACAATTAGAAATTCCTTCAGGTATAAATTATGATTTTGCTGGCAACTACGAGCAGCAAGTGAGAGCCAATAAAAGATTGAGCTTGGTTGTACCTATTGCTCTGGCACTCATATTTATCATCCTGTACTTACAATTCAAATCCGTTTTTATTTCTGCAATGGTATTCTCCGGAGTCTTCGTAGCATTTGCTGGAGGATTTATCATGATAGGCTTTTATGGCTCGGATTGGTTCATGAATTTTGAGCTATTCGGATCTAATATGCGGGATCTGTTTCAGATCCAACCGATCAATTTGAGCGTCGCTGTATGGGTAGGATTCCTTGCATTATTTGGGATAGCTACAGATGACGGTGTACTTGTTGCTACTTTTTTGAGAGATAGCTTTAAGGCTAATCAGCCCTCTACCAAAGCTGAGATCCATGATGCAGTTGTTGTTGGAGGATTAAGAAGAGTACGACCTGCTATGATGACAACGGCCACAACCATTTTAGCACTGTTGCCTGTATTAACAAGCACTGGAAGAGGGTCTGATATCATGCTACCTATGGCCATCCCTTCGTTTGGTGGAATGGTGCTTCAAGTCATCACCATGTTCACCGTACCAGTGTTATTCTGCCTCTGGAAAGAATCCCAATTACTATTCAAATCAAAATCTACTTCACATGTATAAGTGGTTCATATTCATTTTTCCATTTTGGGTAGTTACGACTGGTACAGCTCAATCTGTTGAGTCATTTATTGAGATGGCACTTGATCATAATCCAGGTCTTGAAGCCATGCGCTTGCAGTATGCCTCCGCTAAAGAGAAGGCAGCCCAGGTTGCTGACTATCCAGATCCAACAGTTAGTGTGGGCCTCGGGGTACTACCTGTAGAAACCCGACTCGGTGCACAACGTTTCAAAATCGGTGTCACACAGATGATCCCGTGGAAAGGTTTACTCAATGCAAAAAAAGAGATGGTGGCATCTCAAGCAGAAGTATATGCCAATATCGATCAAGTCAAAGAAATAGATATCGCATATGCTATTAGAACTGCCTACAGCACTTTAGTTCTATTGAAAGACAAAGAACAAGTGATCCAATCAAAATTGGAGCTTCTGAATGTATTAGAAGATCTGGCTAAATCAGCTGTTCGTTCAGGGAAGGGTAAACTAAGTAATGTTCTGCTTATTCAACGATCCAGAGAGGGCCTGCTGTCTGACTTGGGTATTTTACAAAAGCGCGAAGAAAAACCCTCAATAAGTATTAATAGATGGACAGGCAGAGCATTAACAGAACCTATAGAAGTTGTATCTGATGCTTCTATTTTAAATGCGCAAAGTGAACTATTACAGTTTGCAAATGGAGATCATCCTCAGTATCAAATATTAGAAAATCAGCTCAATGCTTCACAAAAAGCAATTGAACTTACAGAATATGAGCGTAAGCCGAAAATAGGAGTTGGTTTGGACTATGCCTTTATAGATGGTCGAAACAATGTCCCTGACCTTATGGGAAATGGACGAGATGTACTCATGCCAAAGGGATCAATATCTATCCCGCTTCACACAGGTAGATATGACGCCAAGCGGCAAGAAGAGAAGCTCAAACAAGAGGCAATTCAATCCAATATCAAAGATCTGCAAGAAATGTATCAGGCTGATATAGCCGCCGCATATTCTCAAAATGAGTTGTCCTTACTAGAGATACAAAGAGTAGAGGGATTAAAAAGCATTACACGAGAGACACTGGATCTCATGCGTACAGAGTATGCAAGTGAAGGTACCAGATTTGAAGAATTACTGAGGTTAGAAATGGAGCTTATCGATTATGACCTGATCATAGCAGAATCCAAGTATAATCAACTACTGGCAAAGGCCACATTATTAAAATACCAAAGAAATTAGAATATGAAAAATTATAAAATATACATCTTAGGAGCCCTCCTCCTGATAGGTGGAGTCGCCATCGGTTGGTTGCTAAAGCCTGCTATGGGTTCGACATCGACCCATGATCATAGCAGCCATGATATGGATGATATGCCTTCAACAACAATGGCATCTAATAATGCTGCTGAAGAAATTTGGACTTGCTCGATGCATCCTCAGATTAGACAGAACGAACCGGGTATTTGTCCTATCTGCGAGATGGATTTAATACCATTGGATAACAGCCTATCAAATGATGATCCGGCAATATTAATGATGAGCGCAGAGGCCGCTAAACTGGCACAGGTAGAAACCACCATAGTAGGTCAAGTCGAAAATAGTAGCGGTCAGAACACCGATATCCTGGTGGAGGGTACAATAGAAATGGATGAGCGATCCATTAATGCTCAGGCTGCCCACATAGGAGGAAGAATCGAATCACTACAAGTGAATTTTGAAGGTGAATATGTAAAAGCTGGACAGAAAATAGCAACTATCTATTCTACAGGATTATTGGCGGCTTCTGAAGAGTTACTGACAGCGGTGAAGTTTGAGGATAAAGTGGAAGGTATCAAGGAGGCCAGTATTCAAAAGCTACGAAATTGGAAAATAAGTGATGCGCAAATAGAAAGTATACTCTCCTCAGGAAAACCAATAGAAACAATAGACCTTTACGCAGATCATAGTGGCTATGTATTACAAAAGAAGGTCGCACTTGGAGATTATGTCAATCAAGGACAGGCACTTTATACGGTCGGACAGACTAATCGATTATGGTTGATTTTCAATGTCTTTGAGTCTGATCTTGCCAATGTTAAAATAGGACAACGTGTATCATTTACTACACCATCTACTGGTGAAAAAGAGTTCACGGCGAGAATCAACTACATAGAACCGCTACTTGACCCAGTATCCAGAACTGCTACAGTAAGAGCAGAGACTTCAAGCAAAGGAAATCAACTGAAACCAGGAATGCTCCTGGAGGGTAATATCAGAAATACATCAACAACCTCATCCAATGGGACGATATCAGTACCTCGAAGTGCTGTGCTCTGGACTGGCAATACCTCTGTTGTCTATGTGAAACTTCAAGATACCGAAGTGCCATCATATGAATTTAGAGAGGTGTTTATTGAGAGTCAAAGTGGAGATTATGTCAAGGTTCTGGAGGGTATTCAAAATGGTGATGAGATCGTTACAAAAGGCGCTTTTGCGATCGATGCCGCTGCACAGCTGAACAATAACCTCAGTATGATGAATCGCAATGTGTCCATAAAGAAAGAGGCACAGTCGGACATCACTCCTGACTATACAGAGGAGACACCAGATGAATTTAAAAAACAACTTGATGTTCTGGCTAATGCATACCTGGATCTAAAAGACGCTTTTGTAAATACTGACCCCAACTCTGCAGCCGAGCAAACAGACAAGATTATAAATGCAGTAGAAGGAGTAGATATGACATTAGTCAAAGGGGATGGCCATATGTATTGGATGGAACAAATGTCTGCCATAAAAACCCATACAGAAAAGATAAAAGGGAGCACAGATGTAGAACAGCAAAGAAAGCAATTTGAATTTGTATCTGATGCCATGATCAGGTCTATAGAAGCTTTTGGCACAATTGGAAATACATACTATGTTCAGTTCTGCCCGATGGCCAATAATAACCAAGGAGCGGACTGGATATCAGTACAAGAGAACATTCAGAACCCATACTTCGGAGACAAAATGATGAAGTGCGGTAGTGTGAAGCGCACTTTGAAATAGGCTTATCCGGCTGCTTTCAGTATGAGCGGCTAATTAATTAATTAATCTATTCACAGTTATAAATTTTAATTATGAAATATATCAAAATCGTTTTCCTACTATTTACAATTTCCTTAGGCGGAGTGGCAATAACCTCATGTGGCAATAAATCTGCAAAAGCAGATACCGAAAAACAAGGCAAAGAATATACCTCTGCTTACATCTGCCCGATGCACTGCGAAGGCAGTGGAAGTGTCGAGCCAGGCACTTGCCCTGTTTGTGGTATGGACTATAAAAAGAATGAAGATCACAAATCTGATGGCCATTCACATTAAAATATTAGTTGGGGGTGATGCATATCGCCCTCAACTAT
>CAZJHC010000030.1:0-17910 GCA_964545645.1 uncultured Saprospiraceae bacterium | reverse complement strand
GCCAATCATATGAGGCCCCTACCAACCAAAGTCCATTACAAACTACATTGAGAGTATACCATGCATGTACATTGCTCCATATGTCGTGATTGTCAGTGGGCATCTTAAACCATTGATAAATCGGAAAAATAATGATCCCTATATAGATCAATGCCCATATCGAGAATGCATAACCCGCAGGTACAATGAGCGGGTTAGTTGTGGTGGCAGTAGTGCCGACAGGGTTAGCACCAGCCATACCAGTCGTGGTGATGCCATAGAGGACCAACATGACGATCATGGCGAGGAGTGAGATAGCTATATTGTTTTTCATATCATGTTCAATGGTGAGGGCTCCTAAAGGTTGAGATTATTTTATGGTAGAATTAAGTGATTGGAATAAATTTCCATCACTTTTTTGACAACCCTGTTGTAGCATCCTATAGATCTCGACCTCACGATTAGGGTGATAGCCTTTGGATGTTTGATAGACTTGCAAGTCCTCGGGCGGATTGGTCTTTAGTTGATGGATGCCGCCCTCTGTGGTAAAATCTATCTCGGCATTGCCCGTATCTACTCCCACAAGATAGATTTGCTTCTCATCACAGCGAAAAGTCTTGATAGATTGTGGACTATAATGATCGAGGTATTTTATCTCTCGGAGGATTTTTTCAAAGACAACATCGCTGAACGATTCGATCATCTTTTGTGATTTGTCTGGATCTCTTTTGATTATGATCCATTCGTCTGCTGGGATGCCATTGAGGACAAGGAAGTCGATAAACTCTTTTTCTAGACTCTTGAGTTCTTCCTCATCTAATATTCTATATCGTGCCACGCTAAAATGATTGTAAAAGGACAAACTTATCGTTTTCTACGTGCAAGTAAAAAACATGTTCCTAAAGCTATTCGTTATCAATGTCATGCGTATTGTACTTGGCATATTTGTTTTCTTACTGCATATGGGATGCTCTGATGCTCCGGATGCATTGTTTCAGCTCAATACTGAGGCAGATTTTAATCTCGCTCCGGGGCTTAATACGTTTGAGACATTTTATTTTCCTTTGACGAGAGTCCCGTCTAATTATAATCTCTTTAGCAATGGCACGGAAGCTGGGTTGGTGGGATCTATTTTGCCGAGTAGAGCGACCATCACAGCTCCATTCATCGATTTTGACTGGAGTATCGTAAGAGAGGTTTCAGTATGGGCTATATCGCAACGTGATGCCGATGTCAGAGCAGAGATTTTTTTTCAAGATCAGATTAGCCTCAACCGTCAGGATGAACTGAGGTTATTTAGCTCGCTCTCTGATGTCAAAGAAATATTGACTGATGATGCTTTTAATTTGGAGGTGCGCTTTAACTTTAGAAATATTACTCCCGCAGAAATAAACTGTAGGATAGAAATGAATTTTTTGGTCAATGGAACAGATTGAGATGGAATTAAAACAATATATGGTAGAATTTGATGTGCCATATCTGACAGAAGATTTGTTGGAAATGATCCCTGACCAGAGAGCTGCTATCGATGAGCAGTTCGTCAAGGGCAAAATGATCTCCTACTCGCTATCTATGAATCGTGAGAAAGTATGGGCATTGATGTTGGCAAGTAATGAATCAGAGCTAATTCAACATATTGATGAGCTCCCCATGACGCTCTATATGGATTACAATTATAGAGAGCTCATGTTTCACAATACAGTGCATTTAGTGCCGTCCATGTCGCTTAATTAGGTAGGGAACAACCTATTGACCATAGATCGACCCTCCCTTATTAGAGTTTGATTGTTTCACCTGTCTTCCAGGCTTCATCTGCTGCTAAGACGATTCTTAGGCTATTAACAGCATCAGACATATGCGCATTTAGATCCAGGTCTTCCTTTATGGCTCTCAGGAGATACTGCTGCTCCAACTGACAGAGTTGGTCATGAGTAGGTTCGTCAGCAGTATTGATGACTTCATCTTTTTTGATAAAATCACCATTCTCGTCAGTCTCACTGTGGTGTAGTAGTAAACCCCCAGTCTTGGTATGGCCATCGATGTCGTCTGAATCTTCCTTGTCATTGTCACGGATACTAACACTTCCTCGAGGTCCTATTACATCTTTTACGAAGAATGCCGTTTCGCTCATCATAGGTCCCCAGCCAGCCTCATACCAACCGACAGATCCATCATCAAAAGCCACTTGTAGTTGTCCATAGTTATACATGTGCGGTGCTATCTCATCAGAGAGTCGAGCTCCTATGGCACTTACACGTACGGGACGAGCACGTGTCATCAGACACATGACATCGACATAATGGACACCACAGTCTACGATAGGAGACATAGAACGCATGAGCTGCTTATGGGTCTCCCAGTTAGAGCCGCTACTCTGCTGGTTGAGATTCATCCGCATCACGAGGGGTTTTCCCAGTGTCTTGGCAACCTCTATGAACTTGGACCAAGCAGGATGTACTCTCAGAATATATCCTATGACCATCTTTTTGCCTTTAGCCTTGGCCAGATCTACCAGTGCTTGAGCTTCTTCTACGGTATTGGCCAAGGGTTTTTCTACAAATACATGCGCATTGGCCTCAAGAGCCAGTCGTACATAAGCAGCATGAGTATCGGGATAGGTGTTGATCGAGACGATATCTGGTTGCGTGGCGACCAGTGCGTCTTGATATGACTTAAAGCAAGTGTAGCCTCCTAGTTCCTTGGAGAGCGCCTCCCTACTATCTGGTCCTCGACTCACGAGGCCGACGATGTTAAAATCTGGTATCTGGTGGTATGCTCTTGCATGAGCGGCACCCATATTTCCACAACCGACGACAAGTACTTTAAGAGGATTCATGTTAAGAATATTATGATCTTATATAAGTATGGTATGCGCATGAGTTTTTTATCATAACTACTCACTGACTTGATGGATTTTATTATTGCTAAACTCTATGGTCTTTTCCAATCTCTTATTGGCTTGATCACTCCTTAGGTTGTCGATATAATAATAGTCAGCTTGGCCGGATTGCTCTGTCAGTGTAATGATGACATACCCGTGATCTCTAATGTTAGTATATCTGAGATGTGGATTATCCTCAAGGATACGTTGCTCAGACATCTTGGCACTATCCACTGTAGTATAAGAGTCGATATTGGCGCTTGATAAGCTTGTAGCACCTATCTCTACGGCTACCGGTTCTCCGCCATCATCACGGATATCAAATGCCCATGAGCAGTGCGTATCACCAGTGAGAAACAGGGTGTTTTGTATGTCTCTTTCTCGTAGATAGTCGATGATTTCCTCTTTTTCTGATGGATAGCCATCCCAGGCATCGAGATTGACTTTGCTGCCCCAGACGTTGCTCAGATCCATATCAGCGAAGATGACTTGATTGCCAACAATCTTCCACTGATTGTTAGTTGTGGCCAGTTTGTTCTTGAACCATTGGAGCTGTTTTGTTCCTAGCATTTTTTGATCATCGCTGATTTCATCATAAGATGCGGCAGGCTCAGTCCGCCCTTCTAATCGTTCATCCAGCATGATCAAGGATGCTAGGCTTCCGAGATCAAAGGCACGATAATGTAAGCCCTCGTCATTATCTCTGATGGGCATCCATTCATAATATACTTGGCGAGCGATCTCTCGACGGCTCCTATAGTCGCCTTCATTCTTTTGGTGGTTTTGAGCTCCCTCCGTATAGGCGTTGTTAGTAATCTCATGATCATCCCAGATCGTTATGAATGGATGCTTCTGATGGGCTTTTTGCAGATCGGGATCTAATCGGTATTGAGCATATCGATTGCGATAATCTGATAAGCTTAGGATCTCCTTGGGTGGATAGTGAATCCTGCCAATCGTTGTATCTCCATATGATCCAGGGCCATATTCATAGATATAGTCTCCGAGATGTAGGACGACGTCGAGGTCTTCATCTGCGAGATGCTCATAGGCATTAAAGTAACCCCACTCATAGTTGCTACAGCTGATAGCAGCGATCTTGATTTGGTCTACTGCCGACGAGGGCAGTGTCTTGGTGCGACCTATAGGAGACTTGACTCCACCTTGACTAAATTGGTAATAATAGGTCTTGTTGGCATCCATATCCGTCACATCGACCTTGACGGTATAGTTGCTGATGCTATCTGTCATTACCTGTCCATCATAGAGGGTATTGGACATGTCAGGCTTGTCTGAGACGGCCCATACGACATTGACGCCTTTATGATAATCGGGAGTTGCTTTGGTCCAGATGATGACGCTCTCCTGTGTAGGATCTCCTGAGGCAACACCATGATAGAATGGTTTAAGGCTTTGGTCAACGCCATCAGGCAAGTATATGTCCACGGCGATGCGATTGACAGGGTCTTGTTGGCAGCCTATGGTCAGGACGATGACTGCAAAGATTATTATTGAAAACTTCATTTTATTCGTTTGTACTTCTAAGATACTCAGGGATTCTTACTCTAAATGTTAATCCTTATGATTAGATCATTTGATTAAGCTGTTGATTAGATATAATTTCGTGCACCGTATATGTCAACACCACAAACTGTAGCATTTCATACTTTGGGCTGTAAGCTCAATTTTTCAGAAACCTCTTCCATCAGGAGAAAGTTTGAGGACTATGGTTATTCGACAGTGGGATTTGCTGACGTGGCAGATATCTATGTATTGAATACTTGCTCGGTGACGGATTTTGCTGATCGCAAATGTCGGTCTGCGGTGCGAAAAGTATTGCGCCAATCTCCAGAGGCTAAAGTAGTCGTCATAGGCTGCTATGCCCAACTCAAACCCAAAGAGATTGCTGACATCCCAGGGGTAGATTTGGTCTTGGGTGCAGCGGAGAAATTTAATATCCTTAACTACATTGACACCTTGTCTCAACATAGTGACAAGGGCATGGTGCAAGCTGGCAAAGTAGAACAGGCCAATACTTTTGAGGAGGCTTTTTCATTTGGTGATAGGACTCGCTCCTTCCTCAAGGTGCAGGATGGATGCAATTACAAGTGTTCGTTTTGTACCATACCTCAAGCTCGGGGCAAAAGTCGCAGCGATACGATTGAAAATGTACTTAAGAATGCTCAGAAGATTGCCTCTCTGGGAGTCAAGGAGGTGGTTCTGACTGGAGTAAATCTGGGAGATTTTGGCAATGGCACGGAGGTCATCGAAGGTACTAAGCCTAAGAAAGAAGCGCTATTCATAGATTTGATCAAGGAGCTGGATCAGGTTGACGGTATCGACAGATTTAGGATATCTTCTATTGAACCCAATCTATTGACGTCAGAGATTATCAATTTTGTGGCAAGATCTAAGAGGTTTATGCCACATTTTCATGTACCGCTACAATCAGGCAGCGATAGAATACTCAAAGCTATGAGGCGCAGGTATAAGCGTCAACTATATGCTGATAGGGTTGTAGCTATTAAGCAAGTAATGCCTCATGCTTGTATTGGTGTAGATGTAATCGTTGGCTTTCCTGGAGAGACGGAGGAGGATTTTAAAGAAAGCTTTGACTTTATAGCAGGATTAGATGTAAGCTATCTGCATGTGTTTACGTACTCTGAGCGAGCCAATACGCTCGCTGCTGAGATGAGTGATGTAGTGCCTGTCAATATCAGGCGTCAGCGTAATGAAGCTCTTAGGAACCTCTCAATAAAGAAAAAACAACTGTTTTATCAAGAGCATTTAGGGTCGCCTCGGAAGGTCTTATTCGAAAGATCCAAGAAAGAAGGGATGATGACGGGATACACCGACAACTATGTCAAGGTAGAGATGGCCTATGATGAAGCATTATTAAACACTATAGCCCCTGTTGGTTTAAGTCATGTCACTGCTGACTTATTAGTCGCTGCTCAGGTCTAATTAATCCAAATGTTACCTTAGGAAGCTTCATTAGGCTTACTTTTGCTGCTCAATCTTGAGACTATGTATCCTAACCTTTCTTATTTGCTCCATGATCTAATTGGCACGGCCAGAGATAATGGATTTTCGGTAGTACAGATGTTTGGCTTGATGATGGGTTGTGGCTTTTTTGCCTTGGGTTTTATCTTGTACAGGGAGCTGAAAAGAAAAGAATCTCTCGGAATCATCCAGGCCAGTGAGAAGATGGAATGGGTAGGAAAGGGGTACAATATCAGCGAAATATTGAGCAATGGTTTCTTTGGGTTCCTTGTTGGATTTAAGTTGCCAGAGATATTGATGAATTTTTCAGACTTCAAAGATGATGCCTCAGGGTTTGTATTTTCTGGCCGGGGTAATGTCGGTTTGGGATTGTTAGGGCTTGTAGTTTTTGCAGGCTATTACTTTTGGAAAGGGCATCAAACTAAGCTAGACCAACCCAAGCAAGTCAAAAGGGTCATTCATCCGCATGATAGAGTAGGGGATATCATTGTTTTGGCGGCTATCTTTGGCCTCTTAGGGGCGAGATTGTTCTCTATTATGGAAAATATGGGTTCGTTTTTAAGAGATCCATTAGGGCAATTATTTTCTGGTAGCGGACTGACAATTTATGGGGGATTTATTCTGGCGACGGCAGCCATCACCTACTATGTCAAGAGGAATGGTATCCCAGCGATACATGTTGCGGATGCGATAGCGCCGGCATTGATTCTCGGATATGGAATTGGTCGTATGGGATGTCAAATATCTGGTGATGGTGATTGGGGGATTGTTAATGAATTAGCTAAGCCAGGATGGTTCTTTTTGCCTGATTGGATGTGGGCTTATGATTATCCGCACAATGTGCTCAATGAAGGCGTCGCCATCGAGGGATGTACGGACAAATATTGTAGTAAGTTATCACCAAAAGTTTTTCCTACGCCCATCTATGAGATCATCAGTAGTGGTATTATATTTTTGATTCTTTGGTTCAATAGACAACGCATTAATAAAGCTGGAGTCATGATGTCTCTTTACTTGACGCTAATGAGTGTTGCCAGATTTGCCGTAGAGCATATACGGGTCAATCCGAGGTATGATTTCTTGGGCACCGAGTTATCACAGGCACAACTGATATCAATGGCCTTGTTTTTTATAGGAATCTTTGGGCTATACTTTTTCAGTAAGGATAATAAGCTGATATTTTAGTTTTACCAGACATATACACTTTCCAGGGCCCATATGTTAGTGGTATTTTCAAGAATGTGTTCTTGATTGAAGGTTAAAAAATTAAACCAATAGATAAGGCGTTTCGACCAAACACAAAATCAAAGGTTGTTAAAGGGTCTTTTAAATTATTTGAAAAGGGCGTGTGACCATCAGTCTCTATGAATATCCATTGATCTCCTATAGGAAGCTTATAACCTATGCCAAAGTCAAAGCCTAAATCCGAAGAATTGAATAGATCTTTTACGTCTTGACTTCCATTATTGGCAGATAACAACATCCCGAAGTATGGGCCAAAATGCATATTCCATCTACGATTTTTACCAAAGTGCCAGTTGGCCATAATTGGGATAGTCAGATAATTAAGGTCAAATTCAGAATCACCTTTGGGGTCATAATGAATCCTACCTTTAATTCCCCATTTATCGGATAAGAACTGCTCATATTGAAGAGAAAATCCAAAAGCTGAGCGTGAACGTCCAACTGTTTCGAAGCCATCTCTTAATTGTCCAGTATATAGTCCAATAGCAATACCAAACTCTGAGTCTCCCTTATTTGGAAAATCCTGACAAAAAGAAATTGAATAAAAGAAGCAAAAGAATGCTAAGAATAAAACCCTCATAACTTATAACATTTAGATGAATATACAAAAATGTATATCAATTGGAAGGCGATCACAAAGTTTCTCCCGCCTTCATCTTCTCAGCATTCTCATAGACTTGTAGTGCCTCTATGACTGGCTCTATGGCTCCTTCAATGATTTTGTCAAGGCTATAAAGAGTGAGGTTGATGCGATGATCAGTGACTCGATTCTGCGGATAGTTATAGGTGCGAATCTTATCAGATCTATCACCGCTACCTACGAGGGATTTTCTTTGAGCTTTTTGTTCTGAGTAGACTTTTTGTTCTTGTGCTTCACGTACTTTGATGTAGAGCCTGGTGAGGGCGATCTCCCTATTCTTATGTTGAGATCTTGAGTCTGTGCTCTCTGATACTATACCGGTCGGGATGTGTGTAAATCTCACCCCTGATTCTGTTTTATTGACGTGCTGTCCACCTGCACCACTCGCACGAAAGGTATCCGTCCTCAGCTCATCCTTTCGGATATCGATGTCTTCTACTTCAAACTTTGGTATGACGGCTACCGTTGCTGCCGAGGTATGCACCCTGCCTTGAGACTCGGTCTTAGGAACTCGTTGGACACGATGCGCTCCTGATTCAAACTTCAATTTACCAAAGACATTGTTGCCCCTCACTTCTAAGACGAGCTTGTTAAACCCTCCTACCGTTCCTTCATTAACTGAGAGAGTTTCTACTTTCCAACTTTGCCCTTCGAAGTACTTACTGTACATCCTATAGAGATCACCAGCGAATATACTGGCCTCATCGCCACCTGCACCAGATCGAATCTCGAAGATGACATCTTTATCATCATCAGGATCCTTGGGGATTAGTAGGATCTTGATTTTATCAAACATCTCCTCCTTGCTGGCTTCGAGTTCTACGAGCTCTGCCTGAGCCATCTGACGCATCTCTTCATCTTCATCAGTGATCATCTCCTTAGCGGTCTCAATGTTGCCTAGGGTGGACTTGTACTGATGATAATAATCTTCGAGCTCTTTAAGGTCTTTGTACTCTTTGTTGAGCTTAGAGTATTCCTTGATGTCGGATACAATCGCAGGGTCTGAGAGTTTTTCCTCTACATCTAAATAACGGCTATGAATCGCCTCTAACTTATCGAGCATGATAACATCCTACATTGAAATGAAAAAAAAATGTAACGGGAAGTAGCTAACCTAACTGACTCTTAATAGTATCAATGAGTTCGTTGGAGGCGGAAGGTCTTTTGACATTGTTTTTAACAAAGTCACGAAAGGTTTTCTCTTTTTTGAATACGTTCTGGCATTCATCATCTCTATTGACGATATCCATTAGTTGTTCTGTGCTTTCTTGGCTTAATCTATTGTCGAGGTATAAATTCACTTGGTCTGAGAAGAAATTGAGTAGATTTTTGTGAGCCATATGTGTCGATTTATCTCTCTTAATTATGTGTATTCAAATCTACTAAAGTTTGACTAACATAACAAGGGGTATTTTATGTTAAGATTTTTCGTCTTTTTTTTCATTTTTTTGCCCTCTATAGTCGACGTATCCTTTCTTCTCGGCATAATTTTTCAGTTTTTCCTTGAGCATGTTTCTGGCTCTGAAGAGTCTTGACCTTACTGTTCCTATAGGGACGTCGATAATCTTGGATATCTCTTCATAGGTAAAGCCCTCAACATCTGAGAGCAAGAGAACTGTTTTAAAATCTAAGGGAAGGCTATTGATTGCTATGGTTACTTCGTCCCCCATCATCTTGCTAAAGATCTCTTCTCGGAGGTCTTTATATCCTGGTAGTGTATCATTGTCAGTATCTCTGTAAGTGACGATTTCTTCGTAATCTACTTGAGTGGGGCGCTTACTCTTTTTTCGATACTCATTGATATAGGCATTCTTCATGATTTTGAAGAGCCAGGCTTTGGCGTTAGTACCTATATCATACTTATCTATAAAACGAAAAGCCTTCATATAGGTCTCTTGTACCAGATCATTGGCATCAGACTCATTATAAGATAAGTGAAAAGCGAAAGTCTTTAATGCATCTATGTGAGGCAAAAACTCCTCTTCGAATGTATTATGATGTTCTTGTGTATGATTAGCCAAGCCTCAAAAATTTGTGCAAACTTAGGGTTTTTCTTACTCAACCTGTATAATCTGATCGTCGGCAAGGACATAAACCCGATCGTCTTCTTGTGTCTGGACTGGATACATCCCAGTAAAACTGCCGAATGCAGGGAGCATGCCCATCTTTAATCCAAAATAAAAACATGGTAACCTTAAGTACTGACGACCTTGGCCCCTAAGCTTATAACAAGGGTGTATATGACCACAGAGATTGTATGCTCCAGGAGTGTTTTCTGGTTGATGTGTCATACAGAATGGGCCAATCTTGAGTTCCTCCTTATGGATAATCATTCTCGTGCGTTTATACTGAGAATCGTGCATGATGTCATGGTTGCCCTTAATCAATTCGAATGTCACATGATCATGAATCGAGACAAACTCATTGAATGCTTCCCATCCGCTATTATAGGTGCTATGAAATAGATCTCCCAAGAAGATGACTCTATCTGGCGTATGATTGAGTATCAAATCCTGAAGAATTATGAAGTTGTCACGGGCAGCATCTATAGGTATCGCAATTCCAGATTTTCTAAAATGTTCTACTTTGCCAAGATGTAGATCTGCTATTAACAAGATAGCTCGTGCTGGCCAGTATATAGCTTTCTCTGGGAGCAGCAAGAGCTGCTCTCCTTGAACTACTACTTTCTCAGCGACCACAATAGATTACGCTTCTTCCGTCACTTCTGGCAATGCTTCTTGCTCTTGATCGGGCATATAGTGATTTAAAATCTTAGATGTGATTTCGTCAGCAACCTCTGGATTATCTGCCAAGAATTGCTTAGCAGACTCTTTACCTTGAGCGATCTTAGTATCATTGTAACTATACCAAGAACCACTCTTTTGGATGAAATCTAAGGTAACGCCGAGGTCTATGATTTCTCCAAGTTTAGATACCCCCTTACCAAAGGTGATCTCGAATAAGGCAATTCTAAAAGGTGGAGCTAGTTTATTTTTGACCACTTTGACCTTTATAGGATTACCGACGACATTACCTTCTTTATCTTTTATAGAGGTTCCGGATTTTCTGATATCCAATCTGATAGAAGCGTAAAACTTCAGGGCATTACCTCCAGTTGTTGTCTCTGGATTGCCAAACATGACCCCGATTTTTTCTCTTAGTTGATTGATGAATATGCAACAACACCCTGTACGACCAATGGTAGCGGTGAGTTTTCTGAGAGCCTGAGACATAAGTCTCGCTTGTAGACCCATCTTAGAGTCTCCCATTTCTCCTTCTATCTCGCTACGTGGCGTTAAGGCTGCTACTGAGTCAACCACGAGTATATCTATAGCTCCAGATCTGATAAGATTCTCAGTAATCTCGAGAGCTTGCTCTCCATTGTCGGGTTGTGAGATGAGGAGATTTTCAGTATCGACTCCGAGTGCTTCGGCATAAGTCTTATCAAAGGCATGCTCGGCATCGATGAATGCGGCGATGCCACCTTTTTTTTGTGCTTCCGCTATGGCATGTATTGCTAAGGTAGTTTTACCAGAAGATTCTGGTCCATATATTTCAACAACACGACCTCGAGGAAAGCCTCCTATACCTAAAGCTATATCAAGCGTAAGTGATCCAGTAGGTATGGCATCTACTTCCACTATAGGCTTATCGCCAAGCTTCATAATGGTGCCTTTGCCGTAGGTTTTATCTAATTTATCAAGGGTAAGCTTAAGTGCTTTTAGTTTTTGTTCCTTCTCTTTGGACATATATCAGGTATTAATCCTTGTAGGTTAGTAATATAACATGAGCAACAAATGTAATGTATACTCATCATATTACCTACAATGGATTATTTGATATATGATGATAAATGATATGTCTGATCTAAAACAAGACTATCTATGCCGCTGAAGTGGCACTATAGTCAAGGATGGATCGAAGAATTCTCTTCTTAGGATAAAATTGTACTCTTGGCAGCTTATTGTGCGAGTGACTCAGCTGTAGGTACTTCTTTCTCCATTGAGGATTATTCTCTATGGCGTACTCCGTCTCGAGATGATCGAGGGCAGAAAGCTCATCATATAGAAATAAAATAATTTGATTTGAAATGTAGCATTGCGTCATATAGTCGTGTTGGTCAATAATAAAATGCATAGTATGAACACCTAATTACTTGAAAATATTGTGCCATAATCAACTCATACAAGGTAGCGAACACTTGTCAGTATCGTGTCTTGGCCAACAGGTATTTAATATATTAAAGTTCTATGCAATACTTGGGAATACGTTTTTCAAAGTGATCTATCAACTCAGTTAAGCGTTCATTATCAGAACGATTCTCAATTCTTCTGCCATCGATATGTGTAATTGGTGTCAACTCTCCCATAGTACCAGAGCAAAACACTTGATCGGCATTGTATAGCTCGGTTAGAGATATATTTCGCTCGTAGATAGGGATATTTTCTTCTTGGCATATCTGAATTATCATACCTCTGGTGATGCCATGAAGGCAAGCCTCAGCAAGAGGAGTATGTATGGCATTATTTTTCACCATGAAGATATTGGTTCCATTAAGCTCTGCAGCAAACCCAAAATAATCTAACATCAGTGCAGCATCTACGCCTGCCACATTTGCCTGGATCTTGGCTTGTATGTTGTTGAGCAGATTATTGTGATGGATCTTAGAGTCTAGAAAGGATGGATTATTCCTGCGGATGGTAGAGGTGATCACCTTGATTCCGTGATTGTTGTCATAGACAGGAGGCTTCCACTCTGCGAGGATGATTAGGCAACTGCCAGATTGATTAAGTCTTGGATCCATCCCAGAGGTTATCTTAGTACCTCGGGTCAGCGTGAGCCTAATATGGGTATCTCGAGCCATATTGTTGGCTTCTAAGGTCGCTTTAAGGGCCTTTTTAATTTTTTGTTCTGATGGGATTTCGACAAATGCGAGTGCTTTGGCTGATTCGTATAATCTGTTGAGGTGTCTATCTAATAAAAACACACCCTCTGGATATACTCTTAATCCTTCCCAGACTGCATCACCACCTTGGACAACACTGTCAAATACGGATACCTTGGCGTCCTCTCTATTATAAAGCTGGTCTCCTATCCATACTTTGATGTCTTTGTTTCTTGGATCAAACTTCTGTAACATTTTAAATTGTTATTGATTTATCAATTAATAGTTGGTAATACTCTTGTGCTTCGTCCAATAATTGACCCAAATGAGAGGGAAATGATCTGGTGCTTGTTTTTTGTGGTGCAAAACATGTCGAATCCCAAACATTGTGATACCAGTGTGGTGCCCATACTCCATCATAAGGTTTAGGACCTTTGTCCCATTGCAGCATTGCCGTATCAAAAGGAATGTCAATACAGTGACAAAGCTTTTTTATCATGGCAGGAGGGTTTTTGAGGAGTTCTCCTGAATCTATGACAATTGGCTCCTGACCTTGATCAAGTAGATGCTTGAACAATTCATACTCATGCTTTAGCCCGATATCTCTGATGGTTGGTTCAGATATTACCTGGGCAAATGAGGCGATGAGCTGTTTTGGGTTTCTGATTAAAAAAACATTGTTAAGTCTATTGAGAAAACTGAGGTCTTGGAGTCCCTCATAGTGATGTGCCATTCCTTTAATAAATAAATACTCTGTATCTATAGCTTGAAAGAAATAGTGACTTAGGGCTATATCTATATCTATTGGCAGTGTTGCTAATACTTGATCTCCTCCAGGGTGCTTTAAGCCAGTGTGGTTTAAGTAATAAGCATACATTGGCTCATCTACGACCATAGTATCCATCCTGCTAGCAAAAGAATACATCAGTGCTGTAGAGATATTGCGAGGTCCAGAGATAAGATTGATTCTTTTTTTGGTCACTGATCCAATTCTTGTGGATGCCAAAATAAGTTTTTAAAGTCTTTAACCTTAAAGTTAACTATATGTATTCCCTCATTTTCCAATAGTTCTTGCATTCTTGTAGAAGTGCCAAAATGTGCCCTGCCTGATAGTTCTCCTTTACTATTAACCACACGATGAGCGGGGATACTACCGTATTGACCAAGATTAGATTGTGTTAGAGCCCAGCCAACCATTCTTGCAGATCCAAGCGAAAGATAATCTGCGATTGCTCCATAGGTAGATACTCTTCCTTTTGGGATCTGTTGAGTCACATAATATACCAGGTCATAGTAACTTTGATCTTTCAAAATGATTATAGTGTTTTATGAACTTAAAAGTACAAGTTATAGCCAGCAACATCACTAATTTGACCGATGCTAGATATTTTGCGGCTTATGGAGTAGACTATTTATTGTTTGACTTAGGCCAAATTAGCATTGACAGTATCAAAGAAATTGTGGATTGGGTCAGCGGCCCACAAACCTTGTTGCTCGTAGATGCTGAACAACTCGATCAAATAGACGAGGCTATCATAAAGTTATCTCCGCATGCCATTGGGTCAAAAAGTGATCAACTAGAATTGTCATACCTAGCAGGTCATGTCAAAATAATGTCCGTAGTGGAAGAGCATGAGGATCGTAAGATTGTGATTGACGATATTGAATTTGAGAATTTTGACGGAGAAAGCATGAATAGACCTCTGATTATCAATGGAGGAGATGAGTCCAAAGTAGGGTTTAAAAACTATGAAGACCTTGATGAGTTAATGGAAGCGCTTTTGATCGATTAACCATAAATTGATACATCAATCAATGCTCTAATCACAGCTTTATCTGAGCGTAAGTGCTTAATCAACGACAGTTAATTGATGTATCAATTATTGCATATAGTCGCCAAATCTGTCTATATAAGTGCTAAAAGCTTCGCTCACCTGATATTTGGATAACCCATAATCTTCTATGGAATACTCATGCTTACCAAACTTGTTTTTTTTATGTTCAGCGCAAAATTCTTGTGTCGAGATAGTATGATCATCAGTCCATACGAGTCCGAGCTTTTTGTAAATAGCCTGCGCTGTCTGTATAGGGTCAGAGACTAATTGTCGATAGGCTATATCGTAAAATTTATCGTCGTGATTCTCTCTATACGCCATACAGTGCCTAACTAATCGAGCATCTTTTTTAAGCCAGTAAGCTCCTATCTTATTGGGATCAGCAACATCAGAAAACAGTTTCTTGCCGGCTAATACCATGCTGCAATAAGAGGCGAGTGTCTCCTCTGGTCTACGATGCATATGGATTATCTGTGTATCAGGAAATACAGACATGAATGAGTCCATATACTCCATATGATGAGGACTCTTGAGTAGCAAAAAATCTTTGGCCGGTTGTCGCCACAGCAAAAACTGCAACCACATCTTCAGATCTTGATAAGCCCTGGTCTGATCTTGTTGTTCTAACCATGTGGCATAATTAGGAACATTAAGTGCCGCTTGAGTGGCTGTACTGACAAAGGCATGATCCATCATTACCACCTCTTCTTCTAAGCTGTCATGTCTGACGGAGTGTATTGATTTAAAGTCAGGGGCAATATAGTTGAGGGCCAGATGGGCGAGCTGCGCCTCATATTTACCATAATAGGTTTTCTTCTTGGACTTGGGTACTGGATTTACGATTTCCCAAGAGATCACACCTCTAAACTCTGGAAGATTGCCTAATAAGCGTTGCAAAAAAGTAGTGCCCGTGCGTTGGAGCCCTGTAATCAAAACCTTAGGAGGAAGGGGTTTAAGAATCTCAGGGTTTCTTTTTAACCAGTACTGCGACCATAGTCTGTTGATAAGATTGATGAGAATCTTATTCTTCAGCATGAAGGCTCCCAAAGCATGGAACTGAGTATGCTCATTGATATCATTAACTAATTGTTGCAATGGTTCCATAAAGAACTCATCACCATAATCTGTCAAGCCTGTTTTGGATTGAGCTTTATCAAGGAGCTGTTGGACATTAAATGGTTTATCGGCATAGCTTTTAAACAGCTTGTTCAAAACTGTGACACCTGTCGGAAAAGAGAATTCCTGGATTTTCGATTTAGCGGACTCAACCATTATTTCCATTAGCGAGCGAAGGTAATAAGTAATTAAATAATATTGGTGGAAGTATATTTAAAAGACGATTCTGAGCGCAACTAATATTGAGACAATACCCACAGCATAACCTCCATAGATATCTGAGACCTTATGCGCTCCAAGGATGAGCCTCCCAGTCCCAATTAAGCCTGCAATAATCATTGTAATCATTGCTATCAAAAGCGGATTTATGGTCAAAACATAATGTAGAATATGTAGCTGTAACGTATCGAAGGAGTGGAGATAGAGTAGTATGACAGTTCCCATAAATAATGCTCCAGCTCCAACTGTATGCATGCTGATCTTAGTAAAATTATTAATAAAGAAGACTAGCCCTACGGATATACAACCCGCCAGGGCAATAAAAGTATAAGTATCAGGGATTGCTTGATGATTCATTACATTGATATAGTGCCAAACATAGCAGATAATTACAGCGATCAATGGGCCAATGCGTTCCTTGGGATCGTGCATCATTAGGGAGTGTATAAATCCGAGCCCTTTCATCATCAGGGTCGTAACAAGTGGGATAATGACTAAGATAACTATAGCCATGATTAACATGATCATAGCCTCATGACCTTCAGAAAATCCAAAACTATAGGGATTAAGGCTATAGCTTATAAACAATAGAAGGACAAACAATAATAACGGATGGAAAATAAAGGATACTATTTTAAAAAAAACCTTGATCATCGAAACGTTGTAAGAATTAACAATTTAGTAAGTCTTTAGAAAGCCTTATCGTCGTTGTAATTTTAATGATTACATGTTGAGCACAAAAGTACATATCATTATACTATTGATCTTAAGCCAATCAATCGGGATGGCACAATCGACGGATAGTACCTTAATGAAACTACATCAAACTAAGATCCTCATCGATAGCACACAAGAGTCACTAACAACAATGACTATCAATGGTCAGGTCGTTAGTGCTTATATAGCTGATGGAGATACAATTATTATAGCAGATATAGATGACGTCAAAATTTCTTCTCCAAGAAAATTTGAAAGTAGTGAAGATTACCTCAAGTATATAAAGTATCGTCGATATGCGGCAAAGGTCTACCCATATGCGGTAGAAGCGATCAGAATATTTGAAGAAGCACAAGTGGCTAGTAGCACCTTGAAGAAACGGAAGCGCAAAAAATTCCTAAAAGAACTTTCTAAGGAGCTGTCAGAGGAGTTCGAAGAGCCGCTCAAACGATTATCAAAGACTCAAGGCAAAATATTGGTTGAGATGATAGAGAGAGAATTAGGGACATCGATTTTTGAGTTAATCAAATTGACTCGAGGCAAATTCAAAGCTTTTTATTGGAATCAATCAAGCAAATTATATGGATATCGATTAAAAGAGGTTTACACTGTAGGCCAAA
Organism: uncultured Saprospiraceae bacterium; assembly: GCA_964545645.1. Taxonomy (GTDB): domain Bacteria; phylum Bacteroidota; class Bacteroidia; order Chitinophagales; family Saprospiraceae; genus GYS-P2D. The sequence goes on along the minus strand of CAZJHC010000030.1, from coordinate 770 downwards.
ACCCTATTTTAGATGTTGTTTTACAAGATTTTGACATTTCTTATCAACACAACAACAAAGATTGAATAATAATTATTACGACCAGTCGAGTACTAACTTACCATTGATACATCACTCTGGAACTGTAGCTTGGGAAAGCCCTTCAAATATTGCCTTAGTCAAGTATTGGGGCAAAAAACCAGGGCAGATACCGATGAATCCTTCGATAAGTTTTACTCTGAGTCAGGCAAAGACTATAACCTCAATTACTTATAAGAAAAGGGAGAAGGATGATGTCTGGATCAATTTTTTATTTGAGGGTAATAATGAACTTTCTTTTGCAGCAAGGATAGAAAAGTACTTTAGCTCTCTGATTAAAATATTTCCGTTCTTGGCAGAGCTAAGTTTTAATATATCGAGCGAAAATAGCTTTCCTCATTCATCCGGCATTGCCTCTTCGGCATCGAGCATGAGTGCATTGGCTCTCGGGCTATGTTCGATCGAAAGTGAAGTATATGGCACCTCTGTTAGGCAGCAAGATTTTATGCGTAAGGCGTCTTTTGTATCGAGACTAGGAAGTGGTAGTGCTTGTAGATCAGTCTATCCTGAGCTAGCGCTTTGGGGCCCGACGAAAGAACTTCCAAATTCTGGGGATTTCATTAGTACGCCATATAATGATGTGGATCCGATATTCAGGACTTTTCATGATGACATCTTGATCATATCGGGCGAAAAAAAATCCGTCTCATCTACAGCAGGTCATGGATTGATGGATACGAACCCTTATGCTG
>CAZJHC010000029.1:0-17951 GCA_964545645.1 uncultured Saprospiraceae bacterium | reverse complement strand
CTTCCTTATAATGCTACCACGTTTGATAGGATAGGGGCGTACCTACCGCAATCTTGGTTTTGATAAAATCTTCGAAGCCGCTCTCACATACTATACAGTTTGCGGACTCTATTTCGTCACTTAAATGTTCCTCATTTAGATGAATAACGTTCAGACAGTTTTTGCATTGATACAGTTCGATGAGTGGTTCAGTAGACGCTTTTGCTAGAGGCAAGTCAGGAGTCTCTATTTCATCTCTATCAAGATAACGAGCGAAATAAAGCTGCGAAAGCTCAATTAGTAAATCGGGTATATTTTGTAATCCAATATTTTGAGCATACATTTTGTAAGTACACAAGTCTGGATTAAAGTTAGTAGCATGATAAATATCTACACTCCTAAGTCTATGATCTTTGTCAGATTTGACTAATGCTATAGAAGTAAAAGCTTGCCCCAGTATGGAGTAAATACCTATGGTCAATCCATATGTGCTTATGTCTTTTTTGTTGAGGTGCTCGACGATAGCGTTTTTAAGAGCAAGGGAGTCATTATCACCTGCTGGCAGGTGCCAATTCATCTCCAATTGTGAATGTCTCACACTGATGCCATTAGATCCGAGAAGCTTCTCCCATTTGATCTTATTGGTTTTGGCTATACCTCTGATGATCAATGATTTCCATGAGCTGAGGCATATAGAGCTGATCTCTTGTGCTTGACATACTTTGCACAGTTCCAATAAAAAATTGATATCATATTTATTATTACGCCAGTATAAACCGAGCCAAAACTTATCAATATCGTAACGATGCATCCCTTCATAATATGGGAAGATCTTAATATCATAAGTAGGCTTGTCCTTAATGACCCGAGTATCTAAGTCGGCGGCGTCACTGATCAGGGTAAATAGATCATCTATTCGATCAAACTCTTCCCAATATTGCGCCAGCATTTTGCTCAGACGACAGATATGATTACTATGAATCATGACAGGGTAGAGGTTTGGATTTTTATTGCCTTCCTTGCGTATGTATATATGCCAATAATCTAAATATTCTGAAGCGAGGAAATTGATGTGACCAGAAAAAGAGGGTATCAGATTTTGCTTGGGATCTGTAATATTGATTTTGAGCGTCGGTACAAAGTCAAAGGATTCCAGGATAAAGACATAAGTAGATGATTTTACCCAGTCATAACTATCGAATATATCTGAAGCTAGATAAGAGCTGACAAGGTTGTTATTTTGTGCATAGGGCTGAACCGAAAAAACACCATTCTCTACTTCTGGTGTTTCAGATAAAGCAGTGACATCAAGTGGTATCAATATGTCTTGGCGTGACCCAAGAGAGATGTGATTGATATCATGATGGAGTAGGGTCTTACACAATGAGTAGAGTTGGTTGGGAGATATGACTCCACCAGAGACAAATAATCTATTGAGCTTATCCATGTTGAGGCATTAGTACTGATGAGAGAATTTCTTGCACCTCAGGCTTGCAACTGCCACAGCCGAGTCCTGCACCGGTTTTTTTGCATACACTATCGAGGGTATGACATCCTCCCTTTACGGCCTCTTGTATGTTGCCAGCGCCTACATTATTACATGAGCAAACCACTTGGCCTATCACTGGAGTGATATCCTGGTCACCAAGAATGAGTTTGCTGCGGATATCACTGAGTTCTATCTTGTTCTCTATAAGATTGCGCAAGTGACTGAATTGGCTTTTGTCGCCTATCATGATGGCACCCACCAACTTATCATCTTTAATAATACATTTCTTGTAAATGCCTTGAGTGAGATCCGTATATATGATCTCTTCGTAGTCGTTCTTATTAGCACCAGTTGGTATGATTCCAATACTGAAGAGGTCTAAATCATCAAACTTGAGAATATTGAGAGCGGTAGAGCCCTTATAATAGCCATATATGTCTCCATTGAGATAATTGACTAATGTGTCTGCCTGCTCTTCAGCAGCTGCCGTAATACCATATAGAGACTTTTTGTATTCAGCGAGTTCTCCTAAAGCATTTATGGCTGGATCAGAGGATTGCAAATATTCATTAACTACCACACCTCGACTACATAGCAGTCCAGCGTCTTTGGCGAGCTCAATATTAGGAGTGGTTCCTATGGCATAAATGAGCAGATGGGACTTAAGTCGCTTGCCACTTTTGAGATTGACAGATAGCATACTATCATCTGTCTCAAATACATGAGTGACTTCGTTTTCGAAGTAGATCTCTATGCCTTTTAATTGGACATCTTCTGCGAGCAACTTGCTACCGATAGGATCCAGTTGGCGTTCCATCAATCTGCTGCCACGCTGTATGAGTGTCAATTGTACGCCCATCGATCGAAGTGACGAGCTGATCTCTAAGCCCAAGAGCCCTCCACCCACGACCACGACTTGAGTGCCTGCGAGAGAATCGGGTATGCGATTGATATATCTGGTCAGTTTATCAGCATCAGATCTGTATCTTATCGTAAATACAGCATCAAGATGCATCGGGACATCTCCAGGTACGAATGGCCTACTGCCCATAGCCAGTATCAATCTATCATATTCATGAATAGCACCTTGGGAAGTAGTGACCGTTTTATCAGTTCTATTGATCGAGGAGATCTTAGTGTCATAGAGCACATTCACATCTATTGCTTTGCTTTGCTTCTTGCTCATTTTTACTAGTGACTCCCAACTTTTATGTTTACTCAGATAGTCTGGCAGCATCACACGATTGTAGAATGCATAAGGCTCTTTAGAAAAGACTATTATCTGATCCCTCTTATTTTTTTGCCTATGACTGGTGACAAATCTATAGGCCGCAGCTCCTGCACCTATAATGCAAATACGCTCCACTACTTTTTTGTATTTTTTAAAATTGACGGCAGAGTACTTAAAATCAGGTTGCTTAGACATGGCGTCTATATTATTGCTCGTGAGATTATTGGCTTGGAGCAATTGGCTATTAAGGACCTTGCTATAATGCATGGGGATGAATAGCGTACCTTCCTTAATCTTATTGGTGATCGTTACTTTAAGTTGTGTTTGTCCTCTTTCATTCCATATAGTTATGCAGTCTCCATCATCGATATCATTTTTATGGGCATCTTTTGGGTGCATTTCAACATAAGGACTGTCTATATGCGATTGCAACTTGTTTACCTTGCCTGTACGAGTCATGGTATGCCATTGATCCCTTATTCGACCGGTGGTCAGGATATAAGGATATGATCCCGTCAGTAAATCAGATCGGTTGTTTTCTATTCTTTCTACAAGATTGAACTTGGCTCTACCGGTGTTGGTGTAAAACTGATGATCGGTGAATAGTCTTGGCGTGCCAGGATGAGTGCGATGAGGTACCGGCCATTGGAAGCTTCCTTCATCTTTCAATCTACGATGACTTAGACCGCTGATATCTATATTAGTACCTTTGGTCATTCGTTTGTATTCCTCAAATACCTCAGCACTCGACTCAAAATCAAATCCTGAGAACCCCATGCGTTGAGCAAAGCGACAGATGATCTCTGCATCTGGCAATGCCTCTCCGGGGGCATCAAAGATCTTGGGAAGGTAATTGACCCGACGCTCGCTATTGGTCATGGTTCCTTCTTTTTCTGCCCAGCCGGCAGCAGGTAGCAAGACATCTGCATACTCGGTGGTATCAGACTTATGAGAAATATCTTGTACCACCAGGAAAGGTACATTCTTGTGTGCTCGTCTAACAAAATTACCATGTGGCATGCTCACGGCCGGATTAGTACATATCACCCATAAGGCTCGTAACTTACCTGACTCTATAGCCTCAAATATTTTGGTGGCGCTTAGGCCCGGATTGGGATTGAGCGATGGCACTCCCCAAAACTGAGCTACCTCCTGACGATGCTCTGGATTGTTGAGATTTTTATGGACGGCGAGTAAGCTCGCCATGCCACCGACCTCCCTACCTCCCATAGCATTGGGTTGTCCCGTTAGCGAAAATGGTCCGCAACCTGGCTTACCTATTTGTCCTAACATCAAGTGTATATTGAGCAGGGTGAAATTTTTGTCTACACCTACGGCACTTTGGTTGAGCCCCATGGCCCACATACTGATGAATCTTTTGGCATTGCCGATAATTTCAGCTGCCTTATAGATGTCCTGCTTACTGATACCGCATATTTGTGCTACTCCTTTTATTTTGATACCAGAGAGCTGCCTTTTGTAATTTTCGAAATTGTCGGTATGCTTAGCGATGAATCTCTTATCTATCTTTTTCTTTTGGATTAAGATCTTTCCGATAGCCATGAGCAATAAAGAATCTGTGCCAGGTTGTATCTGAAGATGCAAATCTGCCAGATTGCAACTATCAGTTCTCCTAGGGTCAATCACGATTATTTTAGTATCAGGATTGTATTTTTTTTGTTTTTCTAATCGTCTAAACAATATGGGATGGCACCAAGCTGGATTGGCGCCAGCGATCAAGAAGGTATTAGCTATCTCAATATCCTCATAAGATATAGGCACACTATCCTCACCAAAGGTTTTAATCTGTCCTACCACTGCGCTGCTCATGCAGAGTCGAGAATTGGTATCAATATTATTAGTGCCAAGGTATCCTTTACATAGCTTGTTGATAAGATAATATTCTTCGGTCAAGCATTGTCCCGAGACATAAAAAGCAACGCTATCAGGACCGTACTTGTCGATGAGGGTTTTAAATGTGCGAGCCGTCCGCTCCAGAGCTTGTACCCATGAGACTCTCGCCAGATCATGATTCTTGTTTAATCGCATGTATGGATGCATGATGCGATCACTATGATCTGAAATCACATGATGTAGATTTTTACCCTTGCTACAGAGCATACCTCTATTGACTGGATAGTCGGTATCGCCTTCAAGGGATATATGGCCAGACTTACTCTTGCTAATGGTTATCCCACAGCCCACTCCACAATAGGAACATACGGTCTTTGTCTGATTGGTTTTATTCATTTTATCTGATTAGATCGATAACTCATAGGTAGTCCTTTGAGCGTACAGTTCAAATGTCTTTTTATTAGAAAAAGTGATGCTCAAAGCACCACTTTTTTGAAATAATAATAGTACAAGTGACCACTCTGCAGTAGACCAGTCACTCCCCTGACAGCTTTTCCTAGATAGTTTTGCTTAATGCTCCAGGAAATCTATGAGGTGTTTTCTATACTTATAATATTGTTGCGACGAGACTATTTCTTTTCTGTCTCGTGGCCTTTCAAAGTCTATATTCAATATGTCACCGATCTGTGCCCTTGGTCCGGAGGTCATCATAATGACTCTATCTGCCAAGAATATGGCTTCATCCACATCATGAGTGATCTGTATCGAAGTGATTTTTTCTTTCTCCCATACTTCCAGCAGCACCTCTTGTAGCTCTGATCGGGTCAGAGAATCCAACATGCCAAATGGCTCATCAAGCAATAAAATCTTAGGCTTGATGGCAAAGGCTCTTGCGATACCCACCCTTTGTTGCATTCCTTGAGATAGCTCGTTGGCCTTCTTCTTGATGTCATTGCCAAGACCTACCTTGTTAAGATAGTACTTGCATATATCGAGTCTGTCCTTCTTGGTGCCATGAGGAAATACCTGCTTTACGCCCAACATGACATTCTCAAGAGTTGTCATCCAAGGAAGTAAGGATGGAGATTGAAATATGACCCCTCTATCGGGCCCTGGACCTTTGATAGGTAGCTCATTAAGTAGTATCTCACCGCCAGAGATATTATTAAGGCCAGCTATCATGGTCAATAAGGTGGTCTTGCCACAACCCGAATGCCCTATAATAGAAACAAATTCTTCTTTTTTCATTTGCAATTGTAGTTCGTCTAATACGACGTACTCCCCTCCTGGAGTAGGGTAGATTTTGGTTAGATCTTTCATCTCAAGTATGACCTCATGTCGATTAAAACTCTGTGCCGTGACCAATGAAGATGTAAGGTTCATAAAATTGTAGATTTTTAACTCGCTTTATTAAAAAATGGGAATGTCCGTGAATTGGCGGTCATAGGTTTAAGGTCAGGAAGGATTATCGGTTCTCCTTTGTTATTGAGCTTGTTAGCCTCGCCGAGTTCCATGAGATAGGTCATAATACTGGTGCGGACAGATATAAAATGCTCGTTAGTATTAAGATCTTTTTTCTTGCGAGGTCGGTCGATATTCACTTTATACTCAGGGCCTAAAGTGGCATTTGGACCTGGCTTTAGCGGAATGATACGATCCGCCATATAGATGCCTTCATCTACATCATTGGTGATGAGTAATGCGGTCTTCTTGTCGGCTCCCCAGATATGTAATATTTCATCCTGCAGATTGCCCCTGGTCAAGGCGTCCAAAGCTCCAAGGGGCTCATCCATAAGGATTACCTCTGGGTTCATTGATAGTGCCCTTGCTACCGAGACTCGTTGACGCATACCACCTGAGAGTTCTGTTGGTTTCTTCTGTAAGGCAGGAGTTAGATTAACCATCTCCACATACTTACGGATATGTTGATCTACTTCTTTAGATGACCATTGAGGGAAGGCCTGATCTACTGCCAGCTTGACATTGTTGTAGACATTGAGCCAAGGTAATAAGGAGTAGTTTTGAAATATGATACCTCGTTCCTTGGATGGTCCTTGTATCTTTTTTCCTTTGTACGATACCTCACCTTCGCTTGGCTGTAATAGACCTGTGACCATGTTGATCAAAGTTGTTTTGCCACTACCTGTGAACCCAACGATGGCGAGAAACTCTCCTTCTTCTATCTTCAGATTGATATTGCTCAGGACTTCTGTTCTGTTAGCTCCAGAGCCATACCATTTGCTGACGTTTTTAAATTCTATTAATGCCATGATTAAATACTACTTTTTTCGAATGAAACAGCTCTTTGGATGATCACCATCATTCTGTCGAGTAAAAACCCTATAATACCTATTACAAACATGGCAACGATAATCTTGGCGTTAGAGTCATTGGCACCATTCTGAAATTCCTCCCAAACAAAAGAACCAAGCCCTGGACTCTGTGCTAATAGCTCGATAGCAATCAATACCATCCAGGCGACAGACAGTGTAATGCGTAAGCCAGTGAAGATTAGAGGTATAGCCGACGGTAGAATAATCTTAAAGATCTTTTGAAATATCTTGAGCTGCATCACCTTGGCGACATTGATGTAATCTTGATTGACAGATGACACTCCAAGACTCGTATTGACGAGCGTCGCCCACATGGCGCAGAGACCTACGCTGATGAAGGAGATGATAAAGGATGAATCTCCATTATTATCCCGCATCAATGTCTTAACAATCATAAATACCAATAGCAACCACACTACAGGAGATACTGGCTTAAGGATTTGTATTAGCCAGTTGATGGATCCTCTAAGTGTAGGACTAAGTCCTATAACCACTCCTATAGGAATCGCAATAAACATTGCTAAGAAAAAACCTGCAAATACCGTCTTAAGGCTGGTCCATATCTGGTCTATAAATGAAGGTCTACCTGTATACTTAATAGTCTCAAGACCCTGTGCAGATCGTTCGCTATTGACCGTGGCCATTTTTGTTTTAAAGGCCTTCTTGTCTGCGGAGATCAGCTTGTGATCAGCAAGTAAAGAAGTATAGGCCGAATACACTTGAGCCGGAGAAGGCAAGGTATTCGGCTGACAACTTACATCTCCAGATGCAATACAGTTTTTCATTTCTTCTGCTGCGATAGCTCCTTGATCAGTGAGTGCCTTTGCTATTTTGGCATTAGCCTCGACATTGAATAGGTATGAAGAACCCATATGCCATACGCCCAAAAAGATTAGAACAGTGATGAACGGTAAGAGAAAGCTTCTAAATATGGCCTTAGCATCAAATTTGATTTTAGGCTTATCTGCAGAGAAAATCTGAGTCAAAAAACTTAGTCCTATTAAGTCTATGGTTTTAACTAATATCTGGGTCATCTGTCAATTATTATGTATTCAAAAAAAATGTCTGGTAAGCTCTTACTGTACCTGATCCTTATTGCCAATGTTAAAGCTGTTGATGTATCCCAATGGGTCTTTTGCATCATACTTGTTGCCATCAATAAAGTCAGTGGTAGCCGGTTTATAACCATCTGTTGTAGGAATGTCAGAGGCTGCCAGATGACCTTCTTTGACAAGCTCTTCAGCAGCAGCTTTCCAAATATCAGGTCTGTATATTTCTTTAATTTTTGAACTATACCATTCTGCAGGCTTAGCCTCAGGAATTTGGCCCCATCGACGCATCTGAGTTAAGAACCAGATACCATCTGAGTAGAATGGGTATGTAGCGTTATATCTAAAGAATACATTGAAATCTGGCATCGATCTCTTGTCTCCTTTTTCAAATTCAAATGTGCCGGTCATGGAGTTGGCGATTATTACAGAATCAGCACCTACGTACTCTGGCTTAGATAGTATACCTACGGCGGCGGGTCTGTTACCAGGTGTATCCAACCACTTGCCTGCTCTGATAAGAGCTTTAGTTACTGCTTTGGCGGTATTAGGATACTTATCTACAAAGGACTTTGTCATGACGAATACTTTTTCTGGATTATTCTTCCAGATATCGTAATTAGTAGTTATTGGTACACCTATGCCCTTGAATACGGCTTGTTGATTCCATGGCTCTCCTACACAGTATCCATAGATGGTTCCGGCTTCGAGAGTGGCCGGCATCTGGGGTGGAGGAGTTACTGATAATAGAACATCGGCATCTACTTGTCCTTGGATGTTTTCTGCTGTATACATACCTGGATGGATACCTGCTGCAGCCAACCAATAGCGTATTTCGTAGTTATGAGTCGATACTGGAAATACCATGCCCATTTTAAAAGCCTTGCCATCGTTTTTGTAGCTATCGATTACAGGCTTAATAGCCTCTGCGCTGATAGGATGAGCTGGCTGACCATCTGCTCCTTTTGGAACATTTGGTTTCATTTTGGCCCATACATCATTCGAAACTGTTATTCCATTTCCATTAAGGTCCATCGAAAATGGAGTGATCAACTCAGCTTGACGTCCGAATCCAGCTCCTGCAGCAATAGGCTGACCTGCCAGCATATGCGAGCCATCAAGTTGTCCATCAATGACTCTATCGAGTACATTTTTCCAGTTTGACTGTGCTTCGACAGAGACATATAATCCTTCATCTTCAAAAAATCCGAGATCTTTGGCAATAGCGAGGGGAGCCATGTCAGTAAGTTTGATAAAGCCAAAGGTCAATTGTGGCTTTTCGATGAGGCTTGCCGAAGACTTCGGCGCAGAGGCCTCCACAGTTCTCTTGGGAGCCTCTCCTCCACATGAAGCAAGTAGGAGTATTGCTAATGATATTATAATATATTTTAATGTGTTCATAACTGATTATTATGTATTTATGAAATTTATTCTGTTGCTTTCGTTTTGAAAAAGGTTGGTTTGAAGGTAAACATCATCCAAGCCCAGTTATTTGATTTTTGATCTCCTGGTCTTAATGCTATCATCGTATCCGTTGCGAACATGTGAGAATATCCCAGGTGGAATGTCACACTTGGAGCCAATTTCTTAATCCATACTAAGTCTAACTCAGTACCCATCCCGCTGCTTAGTTCCTCCCCCGCTGTATCCAGTTGAGTCGAGCCAGTGCTGAAGTAGTGAAGGTTAGTGACTAAAGCAGATTTAGGAAGGTTGAATTTAGTCTTGATATAGAGATCTTGTACTCCGACATTGCCATTGGCGGGACCGACGAAAAAGTAATCCATCAGTCCGTTAAAGGCGTGATTGGTGCCAAAGTCAGGGCTAAAACTGGTGATCTCACTACTGGTATCTGTATCGTCTTTACCTGAGATATACTCATACCCAAATGTCACCGTCTGGCCTCCAACTGGCACCCCAGCACTAAGTCCAAAGAGTAATGCATTGACGTCATTGGCGTTAAACTGACCAGTCTGTAAGTAGATGTCCCCTTTGAGCGTAATGGTTCCTACTTTGTAGCTCCCTATGGCTCCAAAGGTCTGCTTGGCAGAAGTGAATGCATCATCGACAGTGCCGTGTTGGTATACTGCGTTCAATGCTGATAGCGAAAGACTACCACCCGTAAACTTGGTATTGTAATGGCCCCAGAACATGGATTTGTAATTGCCTGCTGTCTCATAGAATGCTGCTGACGGACTCTGCAAGAATGCTGGCTCGGCGACCGTATCATCATTATTGAGGGCAATACCAATATCGAGTTTACTCTTGGCCTTGGCATATTTAAATACAAAAGCATCGTGGCGTCGACCTTGCTGGGCCCACTCAAGTCCTCCTAAGAATCGTTGATTGTCATAAGAAATAATTTGACGGCCTACTTTTATACTTAACTCTGGCGTGAAGAAGTATTGTCCCCAAGCCTCACTAAGATAAGTGTTGCCATCCTCTTGTTTAAAAATCTGGCTTACCTCACCCCATATTCTAACATCCTGTAATGAAAGCTTGAATGTGTACTTTTCGTCCTTGAAGTCAAAGTAAAGTCTGCTCCTTTGCTCTGTGAAAAAAGCTGGATCGTTGGCATCGGTTGTAGGCGTTTTGAATCCATTTCTAAATTCAGTTCTCGGCCTCACTTCTCCAGTCATGCTAAATTCCTGGGCCATAAGTGCTGAGGTCATGCCTATAGTCAATAGACAGACGTACATTAATGGCCGTAATACGTAGTTACTTTTTTTCATATTAGTTCTTAATTGAAATTGATTGTTAATACTGCCTGTCAGGGGGTACTAATGATCTGATTCAAATAATTACTGACATAAACCTACGTACTTAATCATATAATAAGTAAAAATACTTAGTTATATAAATATTGATTTTGTGATGGCTATGAAAGGGTATGGTGCTCCAAAAGTGCCTTTTAGGCCATTTATTTGATCAAAATATACCGTAAATGAAACTATATGAGCCTGTGGAATTAAAAAATTAGGTCTTGGATAGACAATCTTAAATTACGTATTGTTACGTGTATTAAATATAGCCAAGCTCTTTGGCTCTGATATTTAGGGCTGCGATATTCTTAGTGCCCATTTTTTTCATAAGATTAAATCTGTGGGTCTCAATTGTTCTTTTGCTCTTGCCCAATTGTTCGGCGATTTCTTTATTACTTAAACCGTTAAGAGCTAAGCGCATAATCTCATGTTCTCGTTTAGTCAAGATAACGTCGCTATCCTCTGGTCCTTCTGTCTGTGTTGATCTGACCGGTCCATTTTGTACGAGATTAAGGTAGCCATCTACAACACTCTGAGTAATATCTGAGCTAAAATACTTATGTCCTTGGTGTACCTGATTAATGGCTTTAATAAACTCTTCTTGGTCGGCATCCTTGAGGATATACCCAAAGGCACCTGAACGAATAGAATCTAATACATACTCACTAGAGTCGTGCATTGATAGCATAAGATACTTGGTGGCTATGTTTTGGCTTTCTAATATTTGGACCATCTCAATGCCGGACATTTGCTGCATTCGTATATCAACTATAGCAATATCCGGTTGTAGAGACTTAATTGTGTCAATGCCTGTCTCGGCAGATGCAGCTTCTCCAATGACATGGATATGATCGTACAAGGATAGTAGCGATTTTATACCGCTCCTTACCAAAGCGTGATCATCTATTATGACAATTTTGATAGGATTCATAAAACTGTCCTAAATGTAATTAGGATTTTGAATATTCTGGTTTCATATTAAGCGTGATCAATGTTCCTTGGCCGGATGCAGAATCTATAAACAAACGGCCGTTGAGGTAAGCCATCCTTTCTTTCATAAATTCGAGACCCATGCCCGAACCATTCTTTTTAGGGTTAATAGCCTTTGTATCAAAGCCTATACCATGATCTTCTATGCTAATGCTTAACATATCAGGATTGTGATTATAGATGATATTGATCAGATCGGCCTTAGAATACTTAAGCGCATTGTTAAGACCTTCTTGAGTAACCCGGTATAGATTGGTTTCTATATGTGGCTCAAGTCTATTTTCTTGTTGTTGTTCTATAATCAGATTGATTTGTTCGTCTGATTCTTTGTTTACCTTATCAACCATGTTATGCAAGGCAGTGATGAGACCATAATCTGATAGCTCGGGTGGGACAAGGTTGAAGGTGACAAGTCTAACTTCTTTAATGAGGCTTCCAATACTTTTATTAAGGTCAGATATTTGTTCCGATATTTTATTACTTGGTTGATTGCCAATTGATTGGACCTGAAATTTAAGTGCCGTCAGGCTTTGTCCTACTCCATCATGTAGATCCCTTGCTATCCTTTTTCTTTCATTTTCTTGAGCTTCGATAATGAGTAAGGATCTGGCTTTTTGTTCTTTGATCTGCGCTTCAAATTTTGCTTCTCTAATTTGATCTATTTCGGATTGAATATTGCGCTGCTCAGTGATATCATTAAGGATGATCAGCAAATGATATGGCCCAGACAATGTATTCATTGGGATGGCTTCGATTTCATAGGTCTTAATCTCTGATTCTTGGCCAACGAGATTGATGGATATTTTTCTTCTGCGTATGCTGGCAGAATCTAAGAATGCCTTTAGGTATTCCTTCTCTGAATCTTGCTTGGCTATGATATCAAGAATGTTATTGGGCCTATAATTTCCATTGTGCCCCATCCAATCTAATAGCAATTTGCTGATATGTATGATTGAGTGATCTGATCTGACGGTCGCATATGATATGGTAAAGGTTAGAGCATCATTCAGAGAGGACAATTCATGATTGAGTTTTACTTTTTCATCCTTGACGATGTTCAGTTCATGCAGTGTGCTTTCGAGCTCTTTATTGTTGCGTTGTATCTTATTGATATACCCCTTGATAGCTTGACCGCCAGGTCTGAATAATAATAGATACTCCAAAAAAAGGATCCCGATTCCTATGCAAAAGAGTAATAGTTCTATCCTACGTAGCTGTTGTACCTTTATTTCGCCGTTTTTATCAAAGAGGTTTACAATCTGATCCATTAGTATCAGAAATTGTGACTCGGACTGTAGTATTTGATCTTGTTCAGGTGAACTATTTAGTTCGCTCTCTGATATTTGAGTGGATCCGATTTGAAAAAGATTTTGATAGTGGGGTTCTATTTGTGTGAAAAGAGAATCAATTTGCAATTTGAACTGATTGTCTTTTAGTATTTGTTCACTTTTAAGCAAGTTATGAGCGCTTTTCCAAAGAGAAAGATCTTGTTCAAGTGTTTTTTTTGTGTCGTCCGATTTGTCAAACCCATCGGAGGAGCCCAATAACAAGATATTCTTGGTGATCTTCTGGCTCAACATACGTTGTCTCCCTGCCTTATTAATCTCTTCGGATAATCCTATCTGATTAGACAAATGATTTTGAACAAGTAGCTGACTGGCTATAAAGGTTAGTGCTATGGCCGTTAAGGCTATGATATAGGTATTGCGTAATTTCTTACTTATGAGCTCTTCTTGCTTATCCGACATCTCCATGAACGATCATTGATCGGGTGTCATAACACATTTTAATAACGATGAGTCTAATGTACATATATATTTAGGTCTGGCTTAGGTCTAATAAGACCATTCCATCGACCACTTTGACCTTGTAAGTCTTCAGGCTGGGCAGATCTCCATTGAGGTTAGAGCCATCTTTGAGAGAGAAGGTACTCTTATGCAGTGGGCAGGCAACTTTGGGTGTGCCTTGGCTATCTCCAAGCATACCTCGTGAGAGTACCATCTCTTGTTTATGAGGACATAAATTTTGTGTAGCATACCATTCATTTCTCCGGCCAAACCTGTATATGGCTATCTGTATGCCATCATGTTTGAAACATCTACCGCCATTTTCTGGGAAGTCCTCGACACGTGCGACCTGAACCCATTTTGCTTCCATAGTTACCATATTTCTATTTCTTTCTGATCAATTTATTTCCAAGGTTTAGGCATCTTTTGATCTCTCATCGGGACGAATACCATTTGATCATCATCCTCATCAGTGTTGATAAAATGACTGAATCTCCTTTGCAATTCTGGACTTTCTACTACTTCTTTCCATTCACATTTATAGTTGCCCACGAGGGTTTTCATTTCTGCCTCTAGCGTATCTGCTATACCCAGCGCATCATCTACGACCACTTTGCGCAGATAGTCGATTCCACCGTTGAGTTTATCTAACCAAGCGGCGGTACGCTGCAATGGAGCGGCAGTCTTGATATAATACATCAAGAATCTATCAACCAGCTTTATACAGGTTTGCTTATCGATTTTTTCGGCGAGGAGCTTTGCATGCTTAGGATTAGCACCTCCATTGCCACAGACATAAAGATTCCACCCACCCTCAACGGCAATCACTCCAAAATCTTTGCATCTTGCCTCAGCACATTCTCGAATACAACCTGAGACTCCGCCTTTAAGCTTGTGCGGTGAGCGTATACCTTTATATCGATTTTCTAACGCTATCGCAAAGCTGACGCTTTCATCCAAACCATAACGACACCATGTAGACCCTACACAACTTTTGACAGTGCGGAGCGCCTTGCCATATGCATGGCCGCTCTCAAATCCTGCATCAATGAGCTCTTTCCAGATAGACGGTAGATCGTTGATCTTAGCACCGAATAAGTCTATGCGTTGTCCACCAGTGATCTTTGTATAGAGATTGTACTTTTTTGCCACTTCGCCGATGACGATTAATTTGTCTGGAGTAATCTCGCCTCCAGGAACTCTCGGTACCACTGAGTATGATCCATTGCGCTGAATGTTAGCCAAAAATCGGTCATTTGTATCCTGTATATCTTCTTGTACAACTGCCGTCTCTGCGTAGAGTGATGCAAATATGGAAGCAGCAGCAGGCCTACAAGTCTCGCATCCATCTCCAGTACCTACAGCATCCAGTAATTCCTCATAAGTCTTGATCTGTTTGATATGCACTATGTCATACAATTCCTGTCGGGTATAATTAAAATGCTCGCAAAGGATGCGCTTATTGTCTATACCTAATTGTGATAAACTATATTCTAATATATCCGCCACAAGAGGCTTGCACCCTCCACATCCAGTACCTGCGCCTGTGGACGAACAGAGTGCTTTGAGTGTATGACAACCATTGTCTTTGACGGCCGAGTATAATTGACCTTTGTTAATAGACTCGCAGGTACAGATAGTTGTGCTATCAGTCATCTCCTCAACACCTTGTGCCTCTCCAGCGCCTCCTATCAGTAGCTCTCCTGGGTTGTCTCCCAATTTTTCTTGAGACATATATTTTTGATGGAAGCTGGTGTATTCTGCTATATCGCCCACCAAAATGCCTCCCTTAAGTGTATTTGTTTCTTTATCTACATTAATACGCTTGTAAACTCCATTGAAGCGATCTTCAACTATAATAGACTCACAGAGGTTGGCATCATCGAGGGCATCTCCAAATGAAGCTACATCTACACCTATGAGTTTAAGCTTAGTAGACATATCGACAGAGCTGCTCATTGTTGTATTTCCACCGAGTATATGATCGACTGCTACTTGAGCCATTTCGTAACCCGGAGCTACGAGACCATAACACATTCCTTGATAGCTGGCAACTTCTCCTATAGCATAGATACTGTCAATATTGGTTTGCATCCATTCATCGACGAGGTAGCCTCCACGAGGACCTTTCAAGATGCCCGCTTTTTCTGCTAACTCATCTCGTGGTCTTATGCCGGCAGATATAATCAGTAGATCGCAAGGTAGCTTGGTGCCATCACTAAATTGCAACTCTTCGATGGTATCTTCACCGATGATTTCTTGAGTATTCTTATTGAGATGTACTTGAATACCCATGTCACCGATAAGCTTGGACATGGTCTCAGAGGCCCGGTCATCCAATTGTCGTGGCATCAGTCGTGAAGCAAATTCGATGACATCGGTCTTGAGGTTCATATCGAGGGTTGCTTTGCCAGCCTCAAGACCTAATAATCCTCCTCCGAGTATCGCCGATCGAGCGTTTTGAGGTAGCGTAGATCTATATTTAATAATCTGTTTTAAATCTTCAATGGTCCTGTATACGAACACCCCTTTCTTGTCAGCCCCCTTGATAGTTGGCACGAATGGAACAGATCCAGTCGCCAATACTAAAATGTCATACTCATACTCATTTCCTTTATGGGTAATTACTTTTTTTGCAGCAGAGTCTATCTGAGTAGCCAGCTCAGATATTTGCATTTTTATCCCCTGCTGATTGTACCAATCGAAAGGTGCGAGCGTAAGATCATCTTCACTTTGATCTTCAAAATATTTGCTTAGGTTCACCCTATTATAAGCAACGTATGGTTCTTCGCCTATGACCGTTATACCATATTTTTGAGCTTTAGCTTGATCGCTAAGCTTCTGACAAAACTTGTAGCTCACCATGCCATTTCCTATTACCAACACTCTTTTCATCTTGAATACTTTATAATACTGATTCAAAAATAAGTATATTTACGTATTAATTGCACTTAGTTACTTAGATTGTAAATCAGTAAATGTTATATCCAAAGTTATCAATAGTGGGTGCGGGACCTGGAGATCCAGAGCTTATCACCATGAAAGGTCTACGTCATATCAGACATGCTGACGTCGTATTATATGATGCACTGGTCAACGTCGAATTGCTACATTACTGTAAACCTGACGCCAAGAAAATCTTTGTAGGTAAAAGGGTTAATAGACCCTCCTTCACTCAACAAAGAATAAATGATCTGATCAAGCACAGCTGCCAACATTACGATCATGTTGTTAGATTAAAAGGGGGAGACCCATTTGTATTTGGTAGAGGCTTTGAAGAACTCATGACCGCTAAGGGCGATAACTATTCCGTAGAGATAATTCCCGGTATTAGCAGTTCGACAGCAGCAGCGGCATCTGTACATGTGCCAGTGACATTGCGCAATGTGAGTAGAAGTTTTTGGGTGATGACAGGGACTACCTCGATGGATAGGATGGCAGCAGATATCCTTATAGCCAGTCAATCATCAGCCACGATAGTCATAATGATGGGTTTAAGGCGCATGGCGAAGATTAGAACTGTGATGATGAAGTATATGGACTCAACGACTCCTATCGCTATTATATGGAGCGCTACGTGTAGTGATTCATCCATGCTATTGTCCACCTTAGACAGAGTAGGAGAGGATTTACATGAGATGAATCAAATCCCTGATGGTCCTGCAACAATTATAGTAGGGGCAGTTATCAAAGCTGCATACCCTGAGAATTATCATACCGAAGTCAACATAGAACGAGCCTTAGTTAAGATGGCCGTGTAGCGAACTATTATTTACAGTCTTTTGGCTCCTCATTAATCTGAGTGTACATTTCATTAACTAAAGTCTCAAAAGAGGTTCATAATATTTGAGGCCAATAGGCTTATTCAAATTTTCTTTGTTATGTACGAAGCATTTAAACTCTTACGTGGTTATTCAGTCTTTTAAGTACTTCTTGATGCGTTTAGCATTAACCAAGACAACCCCATGAACTAATTTATAAAATATAAGGACTGCTGTAGGTTCTCTGGCTCTCTTTGCACCATGAGTTATGCCTTAGTCTTGTAGCCTAAATATAAATGAGCGAAAATATTCAGTGAATGTGGCAAAGATTTAAGTCTTCTCGACTAAATCAACATATAAAGTAGTAACAACTTATAGTATCTTTATCAATATCGAGATAAGAATCTCGATCAAAAAATGACAGGGTATAAATCATCAGGCAAGAGACGTAAAATTTCATTGGTTTTATGCTGCCGTTGGGCCTTTAGCCCTCTTTCATAGCTGTTTGTGATTACCCTAAAAAATGTATGTTATTCAACCGGAAAAATATAGTAGCATTAGTATGCATAATATATATAGCATCCATTTTACTATCATTCAATGCATGGATGTCTCATGAGCCTTTTCCCAATATACCTTTGTTAGATATTTTTCCCCAATATCCAATAATAGATATCTTTCTTAGTACGATTCTCATTGCCTTTTTAACAATATGCACC
>CAZJHC010000028.1:0-18180 GCA_964545645.1 uncultured Saprospiraceae bacterium | reverse complement strand
GCTTTAGATCTATTTCTCGATAACAATCTTTGTCGAGGAGAGTCATCATGATAGGCATTAATTATGATCTCATGGATCTTTTGATCTTGGTATCCAACCGCCAACGTCCTAATTTGATCCACGGCCTCCCTATTAAGAATGGCTCTTCCTTGACTAAACGACACATATTGCTTTTGTGCAGTAGAGTATTCTTTGACTCTTTTAAATTGAGATAATTCTGGAGATAAACTGTCATCAGTATAGACTTCGACGACACCTTGATTATTAAGACCATTAGACTCAACCTGTGCGATGATTGATTCATCAGAAAGATTGTTATCAAAATAGTTAGGAATGCTCTGGTAAAATGCGATCACTGACCCATTAGTAGATAGGTCAGCTACATGTGCCACACCATTGATGAGGATGATAGACCTTTTAACGTCTTGAGTCTTAGCTACACATACTAAGATTATAGATGATAGAATAAATGAGAGCAAACTCTTTCTCATAATGTCTTTAACGACGATTCGATGATTTTCGTTCGTCACTTATTGTGATTTTGCTTATTGTAAGTAGAGCAGTATTACATCAGTGCACCATATCGCAGGGCTGATTCATTATGATTTGGTCTGTTTATGATTTTGCACTTATTTTAATATTGATTAACGATTATAAGAAGCTTACTGAGGGCAGTTGAACTTGTTAGGCCACCGACGTTCTTTATAGTACTTAATAGTTTCAACTGATAAAGAAATATTTATCCTGAGGATGACTACTCTTTTTGATGTAGATAGTTATAACTTTGAGTTTCTCTTGGCGATGTAGTTCAACTGGATAGAATATCGGATTTCGGCTCCGAGGGTTGAGGGTTCGAATCCTTCCATCGTCACTATAAGAAGGCTTTTGTAAATCGAGTATTTGCAAGAGCCTTTTTTGAGTTAAGTCGGTGTTCTACTCTTTTTGTTTCAGAATGGTTTATGTCAATTATTGTAGGTTTTTTTGCAAGGATGCACCGGTCAGAGCTGCCAAACATGCAATTAACCCACCGATAAGAGCTGAAGCCGCCATCATGCCTATGGAGCCAATACCAAAGAGTTCTCCCACTCTGTCGGATAGTATAGAGTCATTGGCTACGTTAATCATAAGAGCCGTAACAAACCAAACCAACCCTACCGTAATCAAAGATATAAGGGCGGACCTCAAGAGGCTTTGTTTAAATACAATGGCCAATACAAATGATATAATGGCAATCATCCACCACTGAGGTAATAGATAGCCCGCAATTAGTGTCAAGATGGTTAGGCTAATGATATAAGTCAGGTTATTCATATTTTTTTAATTGAAAGTGATAGAGGATGATTTGTGCTTGTTAAGTGCCTCTTTTTTAGTGACGAAATGAGCATCATAATATCCACCCTCTACCCATCGATCGATCATGTCATCATAATGTTTATTGCCAGGATTCCCATCTTGACCACCTGGATAAATCACTTTGGCGGTTACCTGTTCATCCATGCTGACAACCATCCTCCAGGATGGTCCTGCAGTCGATCCATACGCATTTAAGGCATCTCCATGTCCTGGTGCGTGGATACCTGTATGAGAAAATGCTCCTATCCGTGCTAAGTGATTGATGCTTTTCTTTTGATAATTAGACCATTGGAGGTCACTTGTTTTTAATTTCTCTTCTAAATCAGCAATTGTTTTAGTGAAAGCGGCATTAACGACATAACTAGCATCTTCGATGACTGTGGTGCTGTCAAGGTCAAAGAACTCCCCATGTCGATCCTCTGTTAGCATCTTTACAAGTACGGAGCTTTGAGGATAGATAACTTCCATTTCGTCTCTGATCGATACGATTTCGTCAAAAGTGCTATAATATATGTTGCTCCACCACCTATTGAAATATGATGCAGCTTTACTATCTGGAGTGTAGACATAATCCCAGTTTTTCAACTCTTTGATTATATCTGTGCCCATTTCGTTGAGACCTTCTTCATTAACTATGTCCAAGAGCAAAGGAACCGCCTCCATCGCTTTATAGCTGGTAGCATCATATTGCAACGCCATCATATCTTGAGGGGTGATTTGATTCATCGCTGTCAACTTGTCATTGAGGATGCGACCTCTATACTGTTCGAAGTATGTAGAATTATAATAGTAGGGGTAATCTGGATTAGTACTATTCTGATTGGCCGATGAGATAAATCCTCGTTCAGGATTATGAACTTTAGGATTGTGCGTACGAGGTATGATACCCTCCCAGTGGCTACCTTTGCTGCCATCAGCAACGAAACGTCCTGCTTGATTAGGCTTTAGAGGAAGATCTCCATTAACATGTATGGCTATATCTCCATCGACACTTGCAAATGCAAAATTTTGAGCAGGAGCTATGTAATTATTTAAAGCCTGAGAGAATTCTTCATAGTTGGTCGCTCTGTTGATATCAAGAAAACAACTTAACTCCGGCTTGTCTGGTACTCGATGAGGTAACCAGTCAAAGGCGAGGTCTTCATAATGCTCTGCAGACTCATACTTGTTGACGATACCCAGTTCCGTCATTTTTAAGGTGTCATAGACGGTTGTGCCTCCTTTTATAGCGATCTCTTCGATACGCAATTGAGCTTCTTTGACTTGCCCATTGATGCGATACTGTGTTTTGGCATCATCGATCCAGTCTATCGTGTAAAAATCCCAAACATCATGACCCACATTGGTTTCTGACCATGCTATGTGCTCATTGAAGCCTATTATTATACCTGGGATACCAGGCAGCGAGACGCCGTAGGAGTTGATGTCTTCGGCATTGATCTGTAGTTCATACCATATCGATGGCAGGGTCAATTGAAGATGCGGGTCCCCACAGAGTATTGGATTGCCGCTCTTAGTTTTGGTACCATCTACAGCCCAATTATTGCTCCCAATGCCTGGTTGAAAGGTACTCTGACGTGAGCCTTTTATAAACCCTATATCTTTATCTCTATGGTCATCAATATGGAGCTGTTGAGGAGTATCCCATTGGACATTTTCTGGGATGATCGGTGATTGTAGGTCATTATATTCTGGAAATAGATAGTCAAACTTTTCTTGACCGAAGTGTTTGAGCAAATTGCTACTTTCGATATCATTATATCCTGAGCACAATGTCATAGCCATATTTTTCAGAAACAAGGCTGAATGTAAACTGGTCCATTCTTCAGGTTCATAACCTAATAGTTTGAATTCCAATGGATAATCTTTGGGCTTAAGACTTGATATATAGGTATTGATGCCGTCTATGTAGTGTCCTAACAGTTTATAATCTTCTTCAAATTTTGACCAACCTTTGACTGCATTTTCTGCTGCATAGAGCATGCCTTGTCTTCGTTGATCCAAGTCTTTATTCAACAAGTCTGGGCCCATGATCTCAGCAAGTCTTCCTGCTGCATCTCTTATCGATATATCCATCTGCCATAGACGATGCTTGGCATGAAGATAGCCTTGTACCGTCAAGGCGTCGCTTGTATGATCTGCAAAAATATGTGGCACCATTCGCTCATCATATATGACCTCTACAGGCCCTTTCAAATCAAGTGCATCAATAGTTTGATCTGTAGCCGGGTCCAGTGGGGTTGCGTTCTGCCAAAATCCATGAAAAGGACTCAAGAATGAACCCATTGCTGGTATAGCCGTATCGCCAACTTTCTGCGGATGACTTAACAGATAACATGAGGCGACGGTGATGACTGCAAGAAGAATAGTTCTAATCATAAGCTAAGTGGCAGGTTGTACTTTAAAAGTACAACCTATTTCACGAGAGTAATCACGATTAACTCAAGCCATTCAAAATAAATTGGCAAAATATGACTCTACGCTCAACGGCATAGATGGACTCATAGTTTAAAGAGAAAAATTAAAGGACGCCTTCTTCTGTGAGGATCTTGCGGGCTTCTGCTGCTCTGTCCTCATCTACATATAATTTAATATCTCCAAAGAGACCAGCATGAGCAGAATCTGATTGATCCAACGAGTGAGCCTCAATACCTGCCGCCGCTAATACATGCTTAGCAGTCATGATTTTGATCTGAGAGATGGTAAACATTACTTTGACCTTTTCCATAAGCATTTTTTATGATAACGAAAGATGTATCATTTTTAGCGTAAAATGATCACCAATTCTACCAGTGTTCAATTATTAAAGATTTAAATCAGCCTCTACAATCTGATAGTCGATATATTTCTATAAAATAAACCTATGAAGCTCCTAAATAAGATAGCCATAGTAACTGGTGGTGCCTCAGGATTAGGTCAGGCCACTACGGAGAAGTTAATATCCGAAGGCACAAGAGTTGTGATCCTTGATTTGAATCAAGAGCGTGCCAATGCCCTTATAGAGCGGCTGGGTAAAGACCATGTCATGTTTTTTAAGACTGATGTGACAAGCGAATCTAAGGTCTCTGAGGTTATCTACAAAACTATAAAGTCCTATGGCCAGATAGATATCTGTGTCAATTGTGCCGGAATTGGTGCAGGTATCAAGACGGTCGGTAAAAATGGGCCGCATCCTTTGGATTCATTTAAGAAAGTGATCAATATTAATCTCATAGGTACTTTTAATGTACTTAGATTATGTGCCGAACAAATGCAACATAATGAACCCAATGAAGAAGGCGAACGTGGCGTCATCATCAATACGGCTAGTGTCGCCGCATTTGATGGACAAGTGGGCCAAGTGGCGTATTCGGCTTCTAAAGGAGCTATTGTCGGCATGACCTTACCAATAGCTCGAGATCTATCAAGATCGGGGATTAGATGTGCAACCATAGCACCAGGATTGTTTCATACGCCCCTGTTTGATACCTTGCCAGAAGAGGCCTATGACTCGCTTTGTGCTCAAGTGCCGTTTCCATCAAGGTTAGGCAAACCCATAGAATATGCAATGATGGTACAGTCTATCATTGAAAATCCGATGCTCAATGGAGAAACCATAAGATTAGATGGTGCCATTAGAATGGCTCCTAGGTAGTTAGATGGAATTGAGACACAACCAATAAAAAATGCCATTTACATTTTCACATCCTGCAATTATCTTACCTATTCACAGGACAGGACTTTGTTTGACGGGGTTAATAGTAGGTAGCTTAACACCAGACTTTGAATACTTCATTCGGATGAAAATACAAAGTGATTTTAGTCATACATTTTGGGGAGGTATATATTTTGGTATTCCTGTAGCTCTAATTCTATGCATGTTGTTTCATTTGGTGATTAAAAGAGAGCTCATTTTAAATCTACCAAGCAAGCTTCAATTAAGGTTAATTCCTATATTGGATTTCAACTGGCTTGAACACTTAAAAAGTAAATGGCCAATAGTAATTTTGTCAATTTTAATAGGAAACTATTCGCATGTATTATGGGATTCATTCACTCATACTGATGCATACTTCGTAAATGCTTTAAGTTTACACAGGTCTTTTGGGTCAAACCATTATCCGATTTTCAAAATACTCCAACATGGAAGCACTGTATTAGGAGGACTGTATTTAGTCTATTTTATAGTTAATTTAGAAGAAATCAAGGGGAGAGCTTCAGAGCCAAATCCTAAATATTGGCTAGCCTTTATTCTCTTGACTTTGGCAGTTTTGGCTCTTAGGTTTTATGGTGGATTAAAGATTAATCAATACGGAAATGTAATTGTAAGTGCAATCACGGCATCAATGATATCAATAGCTATAGTATCACTCACCGTTTAAGGGAAATTGAAAAAAACAAAGAAGTATGGCTAAAAGTCTAATATTGGTTGTAAAATACCAACCAATACTATTAGTTCTGTGAATACAAAATAATCTAAGAAAACATACTCAAATGGATCGTGCGAAACAAGTAAGGAAAGGAGAAGAATTAGATTGGACCTCTCTCGAGGTCTATCTCAAGCAACACATAGACGTCTCGGGAGATATGGACGTGGCTCAGTTTCATGGAGGTCATGCTAACCTTACTTACCTAGTTACATTCGGAGATCAAGAATTCGTCGTGCGTCGTCCACCTTTTGGCAAGATTGCTCCCGGTGCTCATGATATGAAACGAGAATACAGAGTATTGTCCAAGCTATACAAAGTGTATGATCCGGCTCCCAGGGCCTATCACTTATGCGAGAATAGTAGTGTTATCGGGTCAGACTTTATCGTCATAGAGCGCCGCAGAGGCGTAGTTCTCCGGACTGCAGTACTGGATTGTCATAAGGATTTTGATAATGTAGAGCGACGCTTGACTGATGCTATGATAAAAGCAGAGACTCAACTACATATGGTAGATTATCAAGCGGCTGGTTTATCTAATTTAGGAAAACCAGAAGGCTTCCTCATGCGCCAGCTTAAAGGTTGGAGTAAGCGATGGGAGTTATCCAAAACAGGAGACACCATTGACATGGATAGACTATTAGAGCGATTAATTGCGGACGTACCTATTACACAACGGGTGTCGATTGTTCATAATGATATCAAGTTTGATAATTGTCAGTTTCAGCCCGATAATCCAGATCAGGTAACTTCTATATTTGATTGGGACATGTGTACACTCGGAGATCCAATGATTGATTTTGCCTCTACATTGAGCTATTGGCAAGAGCCTTTTTTTGAAGATTTAAAGTTGCCGGTGATGCTCTATGGTGATTTCCCCGCTAAGGCTTACCTAATAGACAAATATGCCTCACTCACAGGATTAGATATGAGTAGGATGAATTGGTATGAAGCATTCGCTTATTGGAAGGGTGCGGTGATAGCGCAACAGTTATATGCTCGATACTTAGTTGGTGATTCTACGGATGAACGTATGTCAAAATTTGGAGTAACAGCAGGGGCGTTTGCGAAGTATGGGTTGTCTCTTTTGTAAAAAAACTTCTTATTCTCTATTTTACAAACCATTATGAGCGCACCACAGATCAATAAAGAGTACTTACACCAACGACACAATATTATCAAACCATTTATCCATAATACTCCGATTCTAACATCAGCGTTTTTCAATAAAGTGGCGAGTAGTGAGCTCTATTTTAAGTGTGAGAATTTTCAAAAGATGGGTGCCTTTAAGATGAGAGGGGCAACCAATGCTATGGCTTCACTTACAGATGAGCAGAAGAGTAGAGGAGTGGTGACTCACAGCTCGGGCAATTTTGCTCAGGCAGTGGCTCTTTCTGCCAGATCTATGGGGATCACAGCATATATTGTTATGCCTGAAAATGCTCCGGCTGTCAAAAAAGCAGCTGTGAAGGGATATGGAGGGATCGTCATAGAATGTGAATCCACAGCTATAGCCAGAGAGAATAAAGCGGCTGAGATTGAAGCAGAAAAGCGAGCCACCTTTTTGCATCCATCCAATGATTTAGACGTTATCATAGGGCAGGGGACAGCGGCTATGGAATTATTGGAAGTTCATCCAGACCTTGATTATATATTAGCGCCAGTAGGTGGAGGCGGCCTGATTGCAGGGACTTGTCTAGCCTGTGAGTACTTAGGGGAGCATACACGAGCCATAGGAGTAGAGCCTGAAAACGTTGATGATGCTTACAGATCACTGCGATCAGGACAAATAGAAAAGAATCATGACTCAGAATCGACGACTATTGCAGACGGGTTAAGGACATTTCTTGGAGATATTAATTTTCCTATTATACAAGCCTATATAGATCGCATATTGTTAGTGTCAGAAGATGAGATAGTTTCTACGCTTAGAGATGTCTATGAGCGCATGAAGATCATCATAGAACCTTCTTGTGCGGTACCTCTTGCTGGTTTGCTGCGGAACAAAGAATTGTTCAAAGACAAGAAAGTTGGAATAATCCTGTCTGGAGGAAATGTTGATGTTACCAATCTCCCTTTTTAAGTCATAAGTAGTAGGCTTTGTCATATATTGGCTTTTTTATATATGTGGCATCAGCTGTGATTATTATTAATAGCCTATCTCGACAACTCATGAAGTTTATCATTTTACTTGTTTCGTTAGTGATCATGGTCGTTATGGCGGCATGTAGCGCACAAAAGGCTCATCCTGATGCTTATGCCAAATCTAAAATCATCTTTGGTTCTGGTGGGGGATTTACTGGAGCAGTGACGACTTATTGTCTTACAGAGGAAGGTCAATTGTTTAAGAAAGCATCTATGAATGCTGATTGGGAGGCAGTCGTTGTCTCCGACAAAAAGAGCGCTCAACAATGTTTCTCAATAATCAGCACCATTGATTTCAACAGAATAATTTTAAATCAACCTGGCAATAGATATAGATTCATCGAATATAAATCTGATACCATAGACCATAAAGTACTATGGGGACGCAATAAGGACGAAGTGCCTAATGAACTCCTTATACTATACAAGTTGCTTAATGATACAATTGAAACACCAAAACAATAGAACCAAATGAAGATTATCTCACATGCCCTGTGTGCCATACTAATGCTATTAGGTAGTAAAGTAAGTGCTCAACAAAAAATAGAAATTAATGGAGCCGGTGTAAATCATCAACATGATGGACTTGAGATTACTGATAGGGCATTCGATAACTTTAGTAGGTATCATGCAGATCAAGATAGAGTAACCCAAGGAGATAAACTATTGACCCAAACCTCACCAATTGAACTACATCGAGCGCTTTGGCAACATAAGCTCAAGGAAGTATACGATCATAATGGCAAATTGATCGCAATTGAAGGAGTAATCAAAGATGTTAAGAAGAATAACTCACATAGGTCCAGAGCCTTAGCATACATGGATCAGCTCAAAGGTATATATCACATAGACGATATTAATGAGGAACTTACCATAATAGACACTGAGGTAAGCGAGAGCGGATATAGACATACACGTTTACTACAACAACATGCAGGTTTTCCACTCTATGGGGGAGATTTGATCATACATGAAGATGATCAGAAGGATGTCTATCTACTGCAAGGTCAGCCTATCAACTATGATCGAAAAATCGATGTCCACCCTCGCTATAGTCAAGACAAAGTTGAGGACATGGCCAAATTGTTGGTAGAAAATTTCGTTCCTTTTTCTCCATCTATTGACGCCCTAATGTCTCACGAGCAGATAGAATCTGAGCTCAATATTTATATACATAACGAGGAGACACATCTCGTATATGTTGTAGATATCTATCCCAACATAGGAAGCAAGAAAACAATGTTGATTGATGCCCATAGCGGAGAACTGCTTAAAGAGTTTGATACACTGTGCAAAATACATAACCATGTGCACGAAGATGAGTTTATAGGTAAGACAACAGGGACCTCTCAAGATCTATTTGGAGAGCAACGTACTCTCAATATCTATGAATGCAGTGATGGCTATTTCATGGTGGATGCCTCTCGCAATATGTTTAGAGGACTTGAAACTTCTTGTGACAATAGTGATCAATTGCTTAATGGTGTGATCCTCACACTTGATGCGGGCAATACAAGTCCTGTAAACAGTAATTTTGATTACCAAGTAGGAGCTTCTAATACACAAAACAACTGGTCAGATCCTGTGGCAGTATCTGCACATTACAATGGGGGCAGGGCTTATGAATATTTTAGGAATGTATTTGGGCGTGAGTCTATTACCGGCAATGGTAGTAATATTGTATCATTCGTCAATGTGGCAGAGGATGATGGTTCCAGTATGGATAATGCCTACTGGAATGGAGAGTTCATTTTTTATGGCAATGGTAATCAGGCTTTTAATGCACCACTTGCTAAGGCTCTTGATGTAGCCGGACATGAGATGGCTCATGGTGTGATTCAGACTACGGCCAACCTCATCTATCAAGACGAATCTGGGGCACTCAATGAGCATTTTGCAGATGTATTTGGGGTTTTAATCGAGCGAGATGATTTTAGAATCGGGGAGGACATCAGTAACCCATCGATATTTCCTACAGGGGCATTGCGTGATATGTCTAATCCTAACAACGGGGGGACTCGCCTTGGAGATCCAGGATATCAACCAGATCATGTAGATGACCAATTTTTTGGATCTGATGATAATGGCGGCGTTCATATTAATAGTGGGATCCCAAACAAGGCATTTTTCAATTTTGTCACAGATGAGTCTTATGGTACTGACAACGGGAGTAGGGCAGTAATAGCAGAGCAGATCTGGTATAGGGCACTGACAACATATTTGAGGTCTGGCTCTAATTTTTCAGATATGCGAGTTGCAATAGTTCAGTCTGCCCGAGAGCTGTATGATGAAACCGTAGTTAGAGCTGCTGAGCGGGCGTTTGATGCAGTAGGTATAGGAACAGATCAAGTGAGTGCAGCAATAGAGGACTTGGATGTAAATCCCGGCAATGAGTATGTAGTATGGTCGACTCCAGAGTTGGATCAAATCAATGTAACTACAGGAGTAGGTAGTCTATTAGGAGCCGTGAGCACCACTACGCATATCAGTCGCCCGAGTGTAACTGACAATGGTCAGTTTGTCATATTTGTCAATGCTAACAACCAGATACAGGCCGTAGAGATTGATTGGAGTACTGGTGGGGCTATTGTTGATGAGTTTTTAGTAAGCGAGAGCACCATTTATAGGAATGCCGTTATTTCAAAAGATGCGAGTAAAATAGCTGCTCTTACAGGTGATCTGTCTACAGGTACATTTGATAATAAGATTGTTGTCTTTGATTTGAGTCAAAGGACATCTAAAGAGTTTGACTTGTTTAACCCTACCTTTTCGGAGGATAATCTCAATACGGCAGGGGTTCAATATGCTGATGTATTGGAGTTTGATTTTACTGGAGAAAATCTCATTTATGACGCATTCAATCAACTCTCAAGTTTATTGGGTAACGACTTGAACTATTGGGATATCGGGATCATTAATGTCTATGACAACGATACTCAATCATTTGGTTCGGGCAATATCTTCAAGTTATTCACTGGGTTGCCACAAAATGTAAGTATCGGCAATCCAACTTTTTCTAAAAACAGTCCTAATATTATCGCATTTGACTTTAGAGAGATAGATCCATTAACTGATGATCGTACCTTCTTCATATTAGGCTTAGATCGTGAGACCGGAGAGGTTAGCAATATCTTTGAGAATAATACTTTCGGTTTTCCTAATTATTCGATAGAGGATGATCAAATGATTTTTAATGTGATCAATAATGAGGCTCTTATATTGGCAATTACTGATCTCAATGCTGATAAAATTTCTGCTTCAGAGGATGCTTTTATTTTTGCTGAATCTGCAGATTGGGGAGTGTTTATGGGGGATGGTAGTCGAGACTTAAGTACGAGTACTGAGGAAGAGATAAGTGCAACAGGAGTACACATTTATCCAAATCCTATATCTGATCGATTAGTCATAGATCTTACACAATCTGAGATGATAGGAAGCTATGTAGCCGTCTATGACATGCTGGGCCAAAAAGTATTCTCTCAAGAGGTGCATGATAATATTATTGCGATACCATCTTCTGAATGGGAATCTGGCTCCTATATTATCAGTATAAATTCTGGAGTTAAGAAGCTTGTTAAAAAAATTATTAAACCTTAGATTAAGGACGAATGCCCCTGCCGGAGCCAATTAAACTGTAGCTTTTGAGATTTTAGAATTTTAACTTTGAGTTTAATTTCTAAGATATCAGTATGAATTTCTTTTTAACCGAAGAGCAGTTAATGATAAAAGAAGCTGCACGAGATTTTGCTCAGAATGAGCTGAAGCCAGGAGTTATCGCCAGAGACACCGATATGTCATATCCCACAGAAGGTGTTAAAAAGATGGGCGAGTTAGGATTTATGGGTATGATGGTAGATCCACAATATGGTGGTTCTGGCTTGGATACCATATCATATGCACTGGGTCTCGAAGAGATATCAAAGATTGATAACTCTTGTTCTGTGATTATGTCTGTCAACAACTCATTAGTCTGTGCAGGTATAGAAAAGTATGGCTCTGAAGAAACTAAAACTAAATACCTGCCAACCTTGGCATCTGGTGAGAAGCTTGGGGCATTTTGTTTGTCTGAACCTGAGGCGGGCAGTGATGCTACGAGCCAGAGGACAACGGCCATAGATAAGGGAGATCATTATCTCGTCAATGGTACAAAAAACTGGATTACAAACGGAAAGAAGGCCTCATACTATGTAGTCATAGCACAGACTGATATAGAGAAAGGACATAAAGGAATCAATGCTTTGATCATTGAAGCTGACTGGGACGGAGTAAGTACTGGTATCAAAGAAGATAAATTAGGCATACGCTCGTCGGATACCTCCTCAGTGATGTTTTCTGATGTTAAGGTGCCCAAGGAAAATAGGCTGGGCCCAGATGGTTTTGGGTTCAAATATGCTATGTGGACGCTCGATGGGGGTAGAATCGGCATTGCGGCACAAGCATTAGGAATAGCTGGAGGTGCGTATGAACTAGCGCTGGCCTACTCACATGAGCGCAAGGCCTTTGGAAAAGAAATAAACAGACATCAAGCAATAGCTTTTAAGCTGGCAGATATGGCTACAGACATCGAAGCGGCTAAGATGATGGTCTATCGGGCAGCATGGTTAAAAGATCAAGGAAAACCTTACGGGCAAGCGGCGGCTATGGCTAAAGTATTTGCATCTGAGGTTGCCATGAAACATACTGTAGAAGCCGTACAAGTACACGGCGGGTACGGATTTGTAAAGGAGTATCATGTAGAGCGGTTGATGCGAGATGCCAAGATTACTCAGATCTATGAAGGAACCAGTGAGATCCAACGGATGGTTATCTCTAGAGGAGTGATTAAGGGTGATCTATATTTGCCAGCAGGGTAGTAGAGATCACCTCATATGATACTATGATTTATACTTGTTGATGATCTCCAGTGCCGTCTTAACTCGATTGGTTAGTAGTGCATAGTCTTTATTAGCTACAATGTCTTTGGTGAATAGTTTAGACCCCATGCCGACGCAAGTAGCTCCAGCTTCAAACCATCCTTTAAGATTATCCTCGTCCATACTGACGCCACCAGTGGGCATAATACTGGTCCACGGCTGAGGAGCCTTGATAGCCTTGATCATTCCTGGGCCATAGATGCCACCCGGAAAAAGTTTTACCACCTCGCAACCAAGTTCTTCTGCACGAGCTATCTCTGTGATGGAGCCACAGCCTGGTGACCACATAACTTTACGTCGATTACATACGATAGCTACATCCTCTCGCAGTAATGGAGTAACGATGAAGTTAGCTCCAAGTGACATATATAGGCTGGCAGATGCCGCATCTGTTATGGAGCCTACGCCTAAGATCATTTCTGGGAGCTCTGCATTACAATATATACTCAACTCTCTAAATACCTCGTGAGCGAAATCTCCTCTATTGGTAAATTCTAATAATCGAGCACCACCATTATAACAAGCCTTTAACAACTGTTTGGATAACTCAACATCACTATTATAAAATAAAGGAACCAATCCTGTAGATTCCATAACCTGTGCTACATGTATTCTACTAAATCTTGCCATGTTCTTAGATATTAATAAATGTTAACTGATTGTATCGCTTTTAAATCATTGCTTAGACAATACATTTTTTCTTGCTATTCTGAAATTTTACTACCTGGCGACTCTTCCTGAAGCATCACCGGACATCAACTTCTCTACCTCTTCCTTAGTAGCTAAGTTAGCATCACCTTTTATAGTATGTTTTAAACAAGAAGCAGCTACAGCAAAATCTAATGCTTTTTGATCATCACCATCATAAGTTATAAGTCCATAGATCAGACCTCCCATGAAGCTATCTCCTCCACCGACTCTATCTACTATATGAGTGATCTGATAAGTCGAGGTTTCATATAGCTTTTTGCCATCCCAGAGTACCCCAGACCATGTGTTATGAGAAGCACTGATACTACCTCTGAGAGTGGTGATAGCTTTTTTGCACCTCGGAAACATCTCCATCAATTGTTGCAATACTGATAGGTAGGCAGCACCGTCTACTGAGCCACCATGAGTCACATCGACACCTTCAGGGTGGAGGCCAAAATGTTTTTCAGCATCTTCTTCGTTACCCAATATGACATCACAACCTGCAACTAACTCGGGCATTACCTCACCAGGCTCTTTGCCGTACTTCCATAGTTTCTTGCGATAATTCAAATCTGTAGAAACGGTTATACCCATCTCATTGGCCATTTGTATCGCCTCGAGACAGGCATCTGCTGCCCCTTGTGATATAGCAGGAGTAATACCAGTCCAGTGAAACCAGTCTACATCTTTAAACACCTCTCGCCAGTCAACCATTCCTTTTTGTATAGTTGACATGGCCGAGTATGCCCGATCATAGACTACCTTACTTCCTCTACTTACTGCTCCTGTTTCTAAAAAATAAATGCCGAGACGATCTCCTCCACGGACTATATGGCTTGTGCCTACATTTCTTTTGCGCAACTCCATTAGGGCGCATTCCCCAATGTCGTTTTGTGGCAATCTTGTGACAAAATCTACGGGCACACCATAATTGGCTAAGGACACGGCTACATTACTTTCGCCGCCTCCGTAAACTACATCAAATGTTGAAGCTTGTGAAAATCGCTTCCATCCAGGAGGACTAAGACGCAGCATAATCTCTCCAAACGTAACTACCTTTTTCATGATTTTAAGATTTACAGAAGTTTAGGAAAACCCTAATCCTCCATTTATATCAAAATTGACTCCTGTGACGAAGGAGCTTTTATCAGATGCTAAATAAACTACGAGATCTGCTACCTCATCTGCACTGCCTTCTCGTCTTACAGGTGTCTTGCCAGCGACCATAGTACGAACTTCATCTTTGGTAAAGTCGGCATGAAATTTAGTCGCAATAAGACCTGGGCATATGGCATTGACTCTGATACCTTTAGGGCCGAGTTCTTTGGCCATCGCTCTGGTAAACGTAGTAACAGCTCCTTTAGAGGAGGCATATAGCGACGATCCCCCACCTCCACCATCTCTGGCAGCCAATGATGAAAGATTGATGATTGAGGCTCCTTCGCTCATCAATGCCTCAAATGCTTGCATCACAAAAACGGTCGATTTGAAATTTACATTCATGACCAAATCA
The DNA here is from genome assembly GCA_964545645.1 of uncultured Saprospiraceae bacterium. Classification (GTDB taxonomy): domain Bacteria; phylum Bacteroidota; class Bacteroidia; order Chitinophagales; family Saprospiraceae; genus GYS-P2D. The sequence continues at coordinate 3,157 of CAZJHC010000028.1, read as the reverse complement.
TAAAATGACTCATCCAGTTCTTGCAATGTTTTTCTTGCGAATAAACCACCAGCATTATTGACTAAGATATCTACCTTACTTCCAAAGGCCTCAGTCGTTTTATCTCTTAGATTTTTTATGTCATGGAGGTTTGACGCATCTGCTTTTACAGCGATGGCCTCACCACCAAAGGCTTTTATTTCTTCTAAGGTCTCTTGAGCACCAGAGTCTGAGTTATAATAATTGATAACTACTTTGGCACCTTGTTTGGCGAGATGTACAGATATAGCTCTTCCTATATCTCTAGCACCACCGGTTACTACTGCCACTTTTCCGTTAAAGTCACTCATTACAATTATTGATTTTAGTTTTAGTTAGATTCCTAAGGCTTGACCTCCACCGACTTGTATGGTTTCTGCTGTTAAGAAAGATGCATCGCTACTCACTAAGAATGATACGACACCGGCGACATCCTCTGGCTGTCCTAATCTCTTGAGCATGATATTGTTAGCCCAAGACTTGAATACTTCTGGTTTGGTTGATTTGATTTGCTTATGAAAGTCCGTGTCAATGGTTCCAGGAGAAACGGCATTCACTCGGATTCCGTACTCAGCAAGATCCTTGGCCAAAGCCCTAGTAATCGTATGAACTGCGGCTTTTGAAGTACCGTAGATTCCTGCCCCAGGCCCTCCAGCATTCCAACCCGCATTAGAGGTATAGTTAATTATTGTCGGATTGTCTCCTTTTTTTAAGTAGGGGATAGCCGCTCTTGAAGCAAAGAATACGGAGTCCAAATTAAGAGCCATGACAAACCGATAAAACTCTGTAGTCATTTCTTCAAATCTCGATCTACCACCTAAGCCTCCAGCGTTGTTAATTAAAGCATCAATCTTTCCATACTTTTCGCCGATCTTTTTAACATTCTCAGTCACGGCATCTTCTTTGGTCACATCAAAGCCATAATATTCCGCTTTGATACCCTCTTCTGTCAGCTCTTTTACTCTTTGCGCTCCTTCGTCATGATTTATTCCATTGATAGCTACCATAAAACCGTCTTGACCTAATCTCTTAGCTACGGCGAGTCCTATTCCTCCAGTGGCCCCTGTTACTATCGCTACTTTTTCGCTTGATTTACTCATATATTATTTAATTAAAAATTGTAAAAGTATGGAGTTTTAAAGCTCCTACTATCTTCATTGTACAATTTTATCGAATGTTTGATTTAGTTAGTCATTTAGCTAGGTTTCAAAGGCTCTATTTTAGGGCACAAAACCCATGTGGCCAAGAGAGCTATCACTGCTAAGGCACCACCTATTAAAAAGGCGGGAGTATAGTTACCTCCTGTAGTAATAATAGGTATCAATATTGTCAATCCTGCACCAGCCAACTTAGCTGCTGTTCCTGCAAAACCTGAAAGTGTCCCTACTACCTTGCCACTAAATAAATCACTAGGAATGGTTTGTACATTTCCAATAGCAGTTTGAAAACCAAACAATAGAATGGCCATAATCATAACGGCATTGGTGGCAGAACCGGGAGCTCTAAGCATAATAAAACATGGAATCATAATGAGACAACCCAATGTAATCACCCTCTTCCTAGTAGTATCCACTGACCATCCTGCATTCAATCTGTTTTGTGCTAACAATCCTCCAAACCACGCTCCAAGCATTGCACCTACATAAGGTAACCAAGCAGAAAAGGCTATTTCTTTTACATTCATTCCATAAACCTCATTGAGATAAATTGGAATCCAACCTATAAATAACCACCAAATGGGATCCAAAGCTGCAGATGCTATTATGACACCCCAACTTTCTTTGTGTGTCAACAGTTCTCCTGTGGCAGGATCATACCCACCATCATAGGTGCCGTCGTCGTTTAGGTCCTGATTTTCTTGTCCTGACAGGATATAATTCTTCTCTTCTTCCGATAACCATGGATGTCTCTGAGGATCACCCTTGACCAAATAAAACCACGGAAGTAGCCATATAAATCCTAATACGCTGATCACTATGAAAATAGATTGCCATCCTAAATACACTGATAAAATGCCTATGATCGGATACGCTACGATCCCACCAATCGCAGCACCAGAATTAAATATCCCTTGAGCAAAAGCTCTTTCTTTTGTTGGAAACCATTCGGCATTTGCTTTTGCTGCTCCAGGCCAGTTGCCTGCTTCAGCGACACCAAGAATTGATCTAATAATCGAAAAACTCAACATACCTTGTGCAAAGGCATGTAAAAATGTAGCAAAGGACCATACCCCGATTGAAATAGCGAACCCCATCCTTGTTCCTATCCAATCGAAAATTTTACCAAACATAGTTTGTCCTGCGGCATAAGAGAGTATGAAGACGGTCATGATAGTACCATATATCGCCTTTTGACCATCTTTATCCATGTCAGGAAATAGATCATTGGCTATATCTGGCCATAATGCACCAAATGCCTGCCTATCAATATAGTTGATAACAGCCGCAAGAGCCACTAAACCAACAACCCACCATCTTAGTCCTTTTGTTTTCATATTTTTATGTTTTGAAGATGCTACTAAGTTTCTTTATCTCCGAAATAAGAAACACCTGATCCATCCATAAAATCCTCTCTTATGGGACTAAAAGTATCGATTAATATTCCTTCCTCTAAGCATACAGCACTATGGACTAAATTGGGCTCAATATATACTCCATCGCCTGCACAGACAATTTGTGTATGACCATCAATGTCAAATTCAAATTTCCCTGCAACACAATAGGTCGCCTGAGTATGAAAATGAGCATGTGGAGACCCTATTGCTCCTTTATCAAACTTGACTTTGACCATCATAATTTGATTATCATACCCTAAGAATTTTCTTGATACACCTCCACCAAGATTTTCCCATTCCATACCTTCTGTAAGAATATACTTTTTACTATTTCTTTCCATATTACTAATTATCAATTATAAGAATCTACCCGCTTAATCTATCAACTATCTTGAATTAATATCATGATAATCTAAAACAAGGGTGCTGCATAACGAGCACCCTTGAGTATGAAAAAACTATTGTTAATAATGGTACTTCTTTTATTTCGCTTAAAATATTCAAATCAGATCTCATTTTGAACATTTTATATTGTTTTTCTTGATGTCTAAGCATACTCTCTTTATCATATTGAATCAATGATAG
>CAZJHC010000027.1:16369-18308 GCA_964545645.1 uncultured Saprospiraceae bacterium | reverse complement strand
TCACTAGTCAACTGGCGATGTGTTGTTGATGCTGGATGGCAGGCCAATGACTTGGCATCTCCAATATTTACTAATCTCTTGAATATGCCTAAGGCATCGTAAAATTTGACGGCGTTGTCGTATCCTCCTTTGATACCAAAAGTCAGTAAGGATGCTGGCTTGCCACCAGTATATTTCCTTGCCAATCGGTAATATGGACTATCCTTAAGTCCTCCATAATTAACCCATTCTACATCGGTGTGATCTTGTAGGTACTGAGCTACAGCAAGGGCATTATCACAATGTCGCTCCATACGCAGCGGTAATGTCTCTACACCTTGGAGAATTTGCCAAGCTGCCATAGCAGATAGCGCTGATCCTGTATTTCTCAATGGAACTGTACGTGCTCGTCCGATATAGGCTGCCTCGCCAAATGCCTCAGTATAAACGACACCATGATATGATGGCTCGGGAGTGTTAAGCATAGGAAATTTATCTGCATGCTCGGCCCAAGGAAATTTACCAGAATCTACGATGATCCCCCCTAAGGTAGTTCCGTGTCCACCGATATACTTGGTCATGGAGTGTACCACGATATCTGCACCATACTCTATCGGATTGATCAAAATAGGTGAAGCTACGGTATTATCTACGATCAAAGGCACCCCTTTTTTATGAGCTATTTTAGCGATCTTTTCGAGATCTGGGATATTCCCTGCGGGATTACCAATGGATTCACAATAGACAGCTTTAGTTTTTTTGTTGATGAGTCTATTGATTGCTTTTGGATCATCAGACTCTGCGAATCTCACATCGATACCTTGCTTGGGGAGCATATGCTTAAACAAGGTATAGGTCCCACCATATAATAGAGGTACAGACACGATGTTATCACCTTTTTCGGCGATATTAAGAATCGAATAATTGATAGCAGCACTACCTGCGCTGACACAAAGTCCGGCGATTCCACCCTCTAATGCAGCTATTCTCTCCTCCAAGACACCTACAGTAGGATTCATAATCCTGGAATAGATATTACCAGGTACGGCCAGATTGAATAGATCTGCTCCATGCTGTGCATTGTCAAATTCGTATGCGACAGTCTGATAGATTGGAACTGCAACCGACTTAGTTGTTGGTTCAGTTGTATATCCTGCATGTATTGACAGGGTTTCCTTTTTCATGATGACGATGTTTTAATTCATGATATATTAAATCGGTCTACGAAGAAAAGTATTATTTGACTAATAGGATAGTCTGCCTAAGTACATTCGAAATGCTTTCTTTTATTTGATGATTTTTAGGTCAATTTGAATTTATTCGAGATATATATCAAGATATCTGACAGGTTGACCCTATAGGATTTTATACACATAGAATTATGTCATATACTTGCAACTTAAATATATCGTGTCATGGAAGTCAAAGGAAAAGTTACTCATATACTACCAGAACAAACTGGAGAAGGAAGAAATGGTCAATGGAGAAAGCAATCATTTGTGATTGAAATGCCCGGCACCTACCCTAAGAGCGTTTGTTTTGATGTATGGGGAGCCAACATTGATGCCTTCGGCATCAAGCAAAATGACGAAGTTATCGCCAGCATTGATATTGAGAGTCGGGAGTATAATGGCAAGTGGTATACCAATGTCAAAGCTTGGAAAGTGGTTAAGGACCAACCTCAAGAACATACCGCTTCTGTATCGGCGCCCCCTACTGATCAGTCGTGGCCTAGCCCAGCCGATGAAGTCAAAGCTCCAGCCGCCGAAGGAGATTTTGATGACTTGCCGTTTTAGGTAGGAGTTGTGAAGTTTCAAGTAAGTATCAAGGTGTGATACTGCTTAATTTTAGTGATGAGCCACATTCGGCTGTTTAGAGGTAAATTTTTCTAAGCCTTTTTCTTAATGTGATGGGTCAGTATTTTAGCCCTTGGTTCATTGGTTAACAATGATTTTATTGC
>CAZJHC010000027.1:0-16269 GCA_964545645.1 uncultured Saprospiraceae bacterium | reverse complement strand
TAGACGTCATGTAGAAATACCAAATGACGATTTACAAAAGAAAAATCTTTAACGAATCAGAGTTAAGCAAAATAAAGGAAAGCTAAAAATTATTAGAACCTAAAACTCCGCACTACCCGGATACCTCGGAAATGGAATCACATCACGGATGTTACTCATACCAGTGACGAACATGATCAATCGTTCGAATCCTAGGCCAAAGCCTGCATGTGGGCAGGTGCCAAACTTTCGGGTATCGAGGAACCACTCCATCTCATGCTCGGGGATATCGAAGTCCTTCATTCGTGATAAGAGCACATCTAAGCGCTCCTCCCTCTGCGAGCCACCGACGATCTCACCGATACCTGGAAATAAAATATCCATAGCAGCAACGGTCTTGTTATCGTCATTCATACGCATGTAGAATGCCTTAATGTCTTTGGGATAATCGATCAGTATAACGGGCTTCTTAAAGTGCTTCTCGACGAGATAGCGCTCGTGCTCCGATTGAAGATCTGCTCCCCATTCTTCTATGACGAATTGGAACTTCTTTTTCTTGTTGGGCTTAGACCTCATGAGTATCTCGATAGCCTCAGTATAGGTCAAGCGCTCATAAGATTCTTCGAGGCAAAACTGTAGCTTCTCACGCAGAGGCATTGGAGAGCGTTCGTTCTGCGGTTTTTGCTTTTCTTCATTGATGAGTCGCTGCTCAAGGAATTCCAGATCATCCTGACAGTGCTCCATCACATACTTGATGACATACTTGAGCATATCCTCTGCGAGATCCATATCATCATGGATATCGGCAAAGGCTATCTCTGGTTCAATCATCCAAAACTCTGCTAAGTGCCGAGAGGTGTTAGAGTTTTCTGCTCTGAAGGTTGGACCAAAGGTATATACATCACTCAGTGCTAAGGCCCCCAACTCTGCCTCTAACTGACCTGAAACAGTAAGATTTGTCGCCTTGCCAAAGAAGTCTTTTTTGAAATCTATATCACCATTAGGATCGGTAGGGGTATCCTTGAGGTTGAGCGTACTAACCTGAAACATCTCTCCGGCACCCTCAGCGTCGGAGCCAGTTATGATAGGCGAGTGTATATAGACAAATCCACGATTATTAAAGAACTCATGGATAGCAAATGCAGCTGCATGTCGAATCCTGAAGATTGCTCCAAAAGTATTGGTCCTGAATCTGAGGTGTGCGATTTCTCTTAAGAACTCGAGACTGTGCCGCTTAGGCTGTAGAGGATATTTTTCGGGATCTGAGTCTCCGAGGACTTTGATGTCATCAACGACGAGTTCGACTGACTGACCTCGACCTTGGGACTCTATGATGGTTCCAGTTGCTCGGATAGCTGCTCCTGTAGTGATGCGCTTCAACAATTTTTCGTCTGTCTTCTCACGATCTATAACCAACTGCAACGTCTTGATAGTGCTACCATCAGAGACTGCTGCGAACTGATTATTTCTAAATGTACGTATCCAACCACATACTAATGTATGCTGATCTACTGGCTGTTCTCGGAGTATATCTACTATTTTACTTCTCTTCATGACTTGACTGTCTTAGTAATCGGCGACAAAGATATTGACCTATTAGGAACTTGCCTTATTTTTTAAGTGAGGTCTCTATATTTTGAATGATTCTGACCGTATTCTCATAGCTTTCTTCCTCATTGCCAGGAGTCATATTAGCATAGATGGCCATTTCTCCTTTTTGCATGATGTCGAGGATATCGGCTTCATAGATTGTAAGATCACTACTTGAAAGTAGGTCAGAGATATCTTCTTTGGACATCTGGGCAGAAGACTGAAATGTTTTGCTGGCCAGAAACTCCAATAATCCTTTGCGTAATAGGATATAGAACTGTTTAGTATGGCCTGAAGACCATGCGGCCTTGGCTTCAGAAAGCTGAGCAATGGCAAGTTTTTTAGCTCGTGCATTTTTTAACTCGGCAGGATCTATGTCATCTTTATTGATCTGAATCTTTTTGGCAATCAATAGACCAATGAATGCTAAGCCTAATGTCCCATTGGCAATCCAGTAAGGTACGGACTGAAAGAAAAAAGTGTTCTTTCTCTTAAGAGTAGTCGTTGTAATTGGATTAGGCAGTTCGACTTTGCGAGTATCGAGGTCGATGGTCTGTCTGCCAGTAGAAGGCGTCACTGATACCGTATAAGTCTCACCCTTTATGGTTTTAAATTCTCTGCTATCGAGATCAAAAAAGCTTAGTTCAGGATTGAAGGAAATGACTCCTTCCTTCTTGGGGATCATCAAGTATTCAAATGTCTTGGTGGTAATGATTTTGCCATCCTTAACATTGTTTTCTTCACGCAACAGGTTGGGTTCATATATATCAAATAGATCTCCCAATGGTTGATCTGGGGCAGTTAGGAGTTTACCATCACCATCTCCTTTGATTTGATATGTAAGAGTCAATGCATCATCCATAGAGAGTCGATTTTTGTCTATGGCAGTTCCTAGATAAAAATCACCTATAGCTCCAGCAAATGAGGCTGGTGCTTGATCGGGAAGATCCGTAACTAATATGTTGAATCCATCAGAATTGACTCTCACGGTCTTAAGATTCGAATTGAAGAAAAAACTGGACCTGCCAGTCTTAGTTGAAATGCCTAGATTTATTTTTGCTGGGCCTATCTCAAATGCTCCTTTCTGTTGTGGGAAAAGAGCAATTACCTTTACAGCTCGACTGACATATTGGATTCCGTTTTTGATCACTCGCTGCGAACGCTCTCGATAGTTTTGAATTTCTTGGGCAAAGAATCCATCAAATTCTGGTGCTTGAGCGAAGTTGACAGATCTAACATCTTTGGTCGTATAGAGCACATACTTTAACGTTAGCTGTTGACCTATATGAGCAGTATCTCTGTCAAGTTGCGCTTCTACAAAAATATCTGCTGATGTTAATGATTGTGCGCTTGCGCCTTGATTACTTTTCTTTGTACTGCTGGCCATGACCTCTATACTAATTGGTTTAGTACTGAAGGATTGGCCATTGGCTCGTATGGTCGCCGCACCGATAGTATATTTACCTGGCTTCATCGCTGTAAGACCATAGCCATAACTCATCTTTTGGCTCGTTTGACCATTGATGATTGACATCTGAGTAGATCTACTCGGCCCAGATAGAACCTCAAAAGAGCTAAAATCTGGTGCCTTAAAACTATCTCCTTTTAAATTTTCTAAAGTGAACGTCACCTCAAAATAGTTGCCTGCGATAATCTGTTGTGCATCGGTCTGGGCATAAAACTTGGCATCCTGAGCCAAGCAGTATGTGGTTGAGATCAATAATACTAAGACTGTAGATATTCTTATAAGCATCTTAGATCTTGTAGGTCTTAAGTTTTTTTAGTTTCATTTTCATTGAATCTATCGGTGCTACAGAGACACTGTCACGATAGATGATCTCTTGGCGAAATCCATATCCTCGAGGGTTCTGAATAATACCATTGGGATTAGGAGCAACAAATATGTCCATAGGTTCTGTTGTCCACTCCTGATCTCGATTTATTAATTTGGCTGATTCGATGGTTATAAGGCCCTCGTGTGTAGGCCGCAACACATAGGAATAGGAGGCACTCTGAGTAACTGCACCGTTGATCATGCTGTACTGGCTTGAGACATTAGGGCCACTGACGACATCAAAATCGACAAAGGCCGGAGCCTGAAAATCACCATTTGTATTCTCGAAGCTGTACTTAATCTGAAGGACATTGCCTATCAAGACAGTATCGTAGCTAATCTCTTGTTTAAAAATCACGTCCTGTGCCGAGGTAGCACTTAATGTGAAGATTGATATTATTAGTATGAACAAAATGGATCTCATGATCACCTAATTTTCGTTGAAAACAACAAAGATAGGGTAATGAGCGCCGTTAGTTCAAAGCCCGAGGTTTACTTTGACAGATTTTTAAGAATTAGCTATCATCTATACTACACCAGGCATTGGGATTTTGTAACGGCCCTGAGCATTGGGAAGAACCGGGGCTGTTGATTCCCATGTCAAGTCATCGGGCACTAAGCGTTGATCATCATTAAGGGCATCTTCCCAGCGTATCACTTGACCAGTATAGGTCGCCATGCGGCCCATGATAGCGGTCATCGTGGTTTTAGCGCCATTCTCAGCGTCTGCTATAACATCACCATTGCGTATGGCAGCGAAGAGCTTGTCATGCTCCACTTGATATGGGTTGGGATCATCCATAGGATCATGTTCATAGATTATGGACCCATCAAAGGCTTGCATCGTAGCATTATCGCCTGTGATGATGGTTCCTTTGGTTCCTTGAAACACTTCTTGCACCCGATTCATCGTATTGGGTTGGTGTCTACACTGACTGGATATAATGGTTCCATCAGCATAGGTGAACTCCACAAAGTGATGGTCAAATATCTCGCCATGATCAATACCTGTGCGTACTTGTCTGCCACCCATGCCTTGGGCGGATACTGGATAAGCATCTTTGAACCAATTGGCGACATCTATATTGTGAATATGTTGCTCCAGGATATGGTCACCACACAGCCAGTTAAAGTAATACCAGTTGCGCATTTGATATTCAAGCTCGCTTTGTTGGGGTGTACGAGGTCTTACCCATACACCTCCACTGTTCCAATATACTTGACCTGAGACGATACGGCCGATGTCGTCTTGTCGTATTCTTTTTAGTAATTCGAGATAGCTGTTTTCATAATGTCGTTGTAGTCCGACCACGACATTGAGATTTTTCTTTTTAGCCTCTTTGGCGGTTTTTAATACTTGCCTGACACCATAGGCATCCGTAGCAACAGGCTTTTCCATGAAGACATGCTTGTCATTATCTATGGCGTATTTAAAATGCTGCGGTCTAAATCCCGGAGGGGTAGTAAGAATCACTACATCTGCAAGGTCTATGGCTTTTTTATAGGCATCAAATCCTGAAAATCTGTTTTTTGGATCTACGGATATAGATTTATTTCCATCAAAATGCTCTTGGATATAGCTAATGCTATTATCTATCTGATCCGCAAAGGCATCCGCCATGGCTACTAAAGTAATGTTGTCATCAGCTGTCAAAGCCTGGATGACTGCTCCTGTTCCTCGGCCGCCACAACCTATTACCGCCAGCTTTAGATTGTCATCGGTATGACCATATGCTATCTGTTCTATTGACAACGGTGATGTCAACAAGCCACCTCCTGCAAGAGCGCTCGCTTTGACAAATTCTCTTCTTGTGGTATTTTTCATAATCGAGAGATTGTTGATGATTATTTATGTATCCAGTAATAGTTCCTATCGGGCGACGCATGAGGGATGAAGTATGGCCTTACTACTCTAAATCCTAAGAATGGTGCATCAGTGCGCCACCACTTGCTTTTGGGTATTTGAGGATCTCGACGATTCCATTCTTCACTAGAAGCTCTACGAGCAGCGCATCTTAGTTCTTCGGCACTATCCATCCATGATCCTCCTCTTACTACTCGAGAAGTCTTCTTGGTAGCTTGATTGTAAGGGTTTTTGTCATTGTGATGTTCATATCCTATAGACATGTACTGATCTAGGGTCCACTCAGCTACATTGCCATGCATATCATAGAGCTTCCATGGATTTGACTTTTTCTGACCTACAGGATGATAGACTTTGTTGCTGTTTTTTTTATACCAAGCATAATCGTCTATGATCTCTGTTCTGTCAAAGTGATAATCATTATTGGTGCCAGCCCTGCAGGCATATTCCCATTCAGCTTCGGTGGGCAAGCGATAGTAGTGACCTGTCATAGCCGTAAGCCACTCACAAAACGTGGAGGCTGCGTGCTGCGATATGTTGATCGCTGGGTGATCACCCTTGCCCATTCCTGCACTCATATCTATATATGGGATAGAGGCTCCAGTAACACCATCAACGTCGATTATGACTTGAGGGTTCTTAACATTAGAACGACTCAGACTGTCTACCTTGCGATCAATGTATAGCTGATATAGGCGCCAAGTGGTTTCATATTCTGCCATCCAAAAAGGATCCAATTCTACATGATGTATGGGTCTTTCATCCTCATGAGAAGAGACATGACTATACAAGCTACCCATGTTAAAAGTACCCCCTTTGATAGCAATCATCTTAAACGATACTTCGGTGCCCGGGATGGTTTCTTTATAGTCTTTGAAACCTCGTTGGCCGCTGATATCACAAGTACATGACAAGACGATAATTAGAATTACTAACTGCTTAGGCCATAATGCTATATTTGAAATCTTCTCCATATTGATAATGGAAGATATAAAGTTTTGAACTTCTTATGGAAGATATGCACTAAATCGCCTGTCTACTCTACAGTTATTGACAATTGTTTAGTTACTGGAACTCCCATCGAGCTGATTCCTTCAAACTCAATGCTAAAGTCTCCAATGAGATCACTAGTATTAAAAATGAACGAGTATGAATCTTGACCTATAACTACGTCTGCATCCCATAATAAGGTAGTACGCAAGTCGGGTTTGTCCAAAGACTCCAAACTAAGGTCAGGAGAAGAATATGTGCGGGCCTGATGGTATCCTGGTAAACTGACGAGACTCAAGCCTTTTTTAGGAGTTTCAAGTATTTGATCCTTGTCTTTTAAAAGCAATACAACGACAGCTCCTGAACCATAAATACCTTGTGCTGGTAATCCCGTCCAAATATCTATTAGAGCGATGTTGTGTGGATCCAATTTGGCAATCACTTCTTTTCTTACCAAGTTGCCCTCAAGAGCAAAAAGTGGTTCTCCCGCATCGGGCCTGGTTCCAAAAACTACCGTTGGGGCTCCGTTTCTAAATCTCAAATGAAGTGATGGCACTACTTGGCTCATCATATGAAAAACGTTGTTAAAATAATATTGCTCAAATTGAGAATCACTAGGATTGAATTTATCGGTTGAACTCAAAAAGGCTATGTTTTTTTCTCTATACTTTCTTTTGGCTTCTATATTTCTTTTTTGAGCTCTATTAAATGAGGATGAAATTGTAACATTTTCTAAGTCAATCGACCATAGAGCTCCTCCAAAAATGTCTGCTTGATTGATAGAAACAAGATCACTTTTTTCTTTATCATAGTTCACTGAACCAAAGTCATCGATCATTAAGTGAGGAGATATGGACATCGCTGGGATGGGGGATACATTACTTAGAGAAGATTCATTTAGATCTATTAAGTTGATCTTTACAAGACGATTTCCTTGGACTTCCAGTTTGTTTGGATCTTGGGATTTTCTATTTTTTCTGAACTTGGAAGCTTGTAGGATAATGTCTGTAGAGTCTTTTAGTTCTAATCCAGAAAAGTAGAATAAGCCTTGATCATCAGTAACAAGTTTTTCATATAAAAACTGATCTTTGTTGAGTACTGTAATTAGTACATCTGATTTAATTGGTTTGCCATTTCGCAATAGAATCACTTGTCCAGCAATTAGTGTTGTCGTCTCAGCAGGATAGATTAGCTCTGGATAGTTAGCGGATAGCACTTCTTGCCAATCAAACCTTCTCCATCCGTGAGTTCTCATGAGTAAGTCGATGTTCGATTGCCCATGTTTATCTTTTTTCAAGAATTGATGAAGATTAATAATAGGACCTCTCAGATCTGACTGTAAGAGTAGATAATTATGGATGTCTATCCCTCTTAACTTACTTGCGAAGAGCTCATCACTATAAATGGTGAGGGACCCATTTATTTGATCTTCGATTGATGATGATATAGATCCTCTTATCTGACTTCGTACAGTTTGTTTGGATTGATCTATAGTTATTGATAGATCTATTTTTTCTGAAGGATTCTCGTTGAACACCAAACGCTCAGCAATAGGATTGAGATGGTGATCGAATACTGTGAAATGGAGTACGCCTGAAGGCAATTCTTTTGGCAGCAGTTTGAAGAGTGTGCGTTTACTGAAAGTGGCATCAAGAAAAACCTCTCCTCTTATATGCCCTACGATTGAAAGCTCCTTGTTAATCAGATCACTGCTCAATGTAGACTGCAGAGCGATGAAGCTATCCAAATGACTGACGTTGATAACGACACCGGAGGATAAGCTGATAGGCAGTTCGAAACGATGTACCTGTCCCGCTATCACTAACTCAGCAAAGTAATCTATACCAGGTGCAGGGGTGAAATTAAAAGTGCCGTAACCGTCTATCATTGGTTTGAGCGTTTGAATGGTATCACCTGTATGTGACATAATTAGCCCGCTTAGACCGTCCATGGCATTCGCTCCTTTAATCCTATAGGCTACGACGGAAGGAAGATTGTCAATTAGATATCCTCCTTCGGGATAGAAGTCTATAGATAGCGAGTCCATAGGAAGATATGTAGGGAGATTAACTTGGTCCGGTTTGGTTATAATGGCTAGGTGCTTGTGAAAAAGATACTCCTTAGCGAAGTTTTTTTGATATTGAGTATACGCTTTAAGGGTATAAAGTCCTGGCTCATATCCCAAGGAAGTCTCAATGGTAAATGAGGCTTGTCCGTTGGAAGTTTTCACTAAGAGGTCATTGATCATAACCCTGGAAGAATCCCATAATTCTACATGGATAAGTACAGAGGTATCGATAAGGCGGTGATCCTGACCATGGACATGATACACCTTGCCATATATGACCTCTTCAGGTAAGTAATATTGTTTGTCGGTATGAACATATATTTTCTCGGTATGATGGCTTTCAGTATATGATTGGAGTAAATCGCCAGCACCTTGAGTCATAGCATGAAAGGCAATACACATGGAATAACAGAAAACCATTATTCTTAAATCAGTCATAGCCAAGAGGTATCATTCGTAGTTATAACGTCTCACTTTTGGATTATGCTTGGCATTACTGATAGATACTTGTCACTGTAGGTCTTGTCATAGTCTAAAGGACGTGATACTTAAAGCCAGTTATGTGTGTTTCAAGAGTACAAGAGGTCTAGGTGCTACTCTTAAAATCTTCTCCATATTGATAATGGAAGAAATAAGATTTTAAACTTCTTATAGAAGCTCTGTATTAGATCGCATGTCTACTTTACAGTTATTGACAAATGTTTCGTCACAGGTACACCCATAGAATTGATTCCTTCAAACTCAATGCTGAAGTCTCCAATGATATCACTAGTATTAAAAATGAAAGGGTAAGGATCTTGGTCTACAACTACATCTGCATCCCATAATATAGTTGTACGTAAGTCTGGCCTATCTAAAGACTCCAAAGTATAGTCAGGCGAGGCATATCTGCGGGCCTGATGATATCCTGGAGAATTGTAAACCACTAATCCACTCTTGGGCGAACGGATAACTTCATTTTGGTTTTTTGATAGCAAGACAACTGCTTCATTCACACCATATACTACAGATGGTTTGGGTCCAGGTAACCAATGGTCTATCATTTTTATATTGTTAGGATCTATGAGTAAAGCTCGTTCTACCGGTATTATATATCCATCGAGTACTATTTGGGCATTACCATTATTTAGTTGTGGCAGTCCCGAGTTATAGCTTAATTGAATTGATGGAATGATGTTATTGATCATTTGATAGACGTTCTTGTAATCAAAGCTTTTGAATTGCTCTTCATTTGGATCAAATTTTTCAGTTGAGCTGAAGAAGACCATGTTTTTTTCTCGATATCTTCGTTTGGTTTCGAGATTGCGCTTTTGGGCCTTATTGACTGAAGAAGAAATTGTTACGTTCTCTAAGTCAATAGACCAAAGAGCACCATCAAATATAGTCGACTGATTGGAAGATTTTTGTCTATATGCATTATGATCCGAAGAGGGATTAGAAGGTGCAAGACTATTCTTAACTGGAGTAATGGAGAAAGCAGGAAGCGATAGTCCTTTATTAATTGCTGGAGTATTGACGTCTAACAAGTCTATCTCTACGAGCCTGTTTCCATGTAAATCCCATTTGTGAGGGTCCTTTTTCTTACTTTTTTTATGGTTGAATTTTGCTGCCTGAATGAAAATATCTGTAGCCTCATTTAAATTTAATCCAGAGAAGAAGAAAAGACCATCATCATTGGTAGTAAGTCTTTGATAAACAAATTCATCTTGATCGAGTAAGGTCATTAGTACATCAGCTTTGACGGGTTTATCATTACGCAATAGACTTACTTTTCCTGCGATCATAGATGATGTCTCAGCTGGATATTTAATATCGGGCGTGGCAGATACTAATACTTCTTGCCAATCAAATCTTCTCCATCCGTGGGTTCTCATTAGTAAGTCGATATTGGATTGTCCATTTTTATCTTTTTTAAAGAATTGATGAAGATTAAGGACTGGACCTCTAAGATCTGATTGTAGGAGTAGATAATTGTGAATATCTATCCCTCTTAATTTACTTGCGATGAGTTCATCACTATAGATGGTTAAGGATCCATTAATTTTTTCGGTGCTCTGTGATGATATAGAACCTTTTAACTGACTCCGGGTAGATTGTTTAGATTGATCTAGAGTGATCGATAAATCTATTTTCTCTAACGGATTCTCGTTGAACACCAGACGCTCAGCAATAGGATTGAGATGGTGATCAAATACTGTGAAATGGAGCACGCCTGAAGGCAACTCTGTCGATAGCAGCTTGAAGAGGGTATGCTTGGTAAAGGTAGCATCGAGAAAAACCTCTCCTCTTATATGTCCGACGATTGAAAGTTTTTTATTGATCAGATCATCGCTCAATGTGGATTGAAGAGTTATGAAGCTATCTAATTGATAGGCGTTAATAACTACGCCTGTGGATAGTATAGTAGGAAGTTTATATCGATATAATTTTCCATGTATCATTATCTGAGCATAGTAATCTATACCGAGTGTAGGTGTGAGACTAAAGCTGCCATATCCGTCTACCACTGGTTTAATCATTTGGATTGTATCGCCAATATCTGATATAATATATGCGCTCAGATCTCCTGTGACAGTTGTTCCTTTTATCTTATAGGCTATGATGGAAGGAAGATTGTCAATTAGATATCCTCCTTCGGGGTAGAAGTCTATCGATATCGACTCATTAGGGGGATTAGTAGTCTGAATAAGTTGGTCAGGTTTGGTTATAATGGCCACTTGTTTGTGAAATAGATATTCCTCAGCAAAGTTTTTTTGATACTGCGTATAAGCTTTAAGGGTGTACAAGCCCGGCTCATATCCCAAGGACGTCTCAATAGTAAAGGATGCCTGACCGTCAGAAGTCCTTACCAAGAGGTCATTGATCAATACACCCGAAGAGTCCCATAATTCTATATGGATCAGTACGGAGGTATCTATAAGTCGGTGATCCTGACCATGGACATGGTATACTTTGCCATATATAATCTCTTCAGGTAAATAATACTGTTTGTCAGAATGCACATATATTTTCTCCGTATGATGGCTTTCAGTATATGATTGGAGTATATCACCTGCACCTTGAGTCATAGCATTAAAGGCAACCCACATAGAACAACAGAAAACCATTATTCTTAAATCAGTCATTGCCAATAGGTATCATAGGGTTATAACGTCTGAACCTCTGATTATGCTTAGTATTACGTTAAGATAGCATTAGCTACCAGTCTTTTTTAGGCTTCTTTTTATCACCTGACATTTTACGGAGCTTTTCTTGGACGTTTTTCTCTTCGTTTTCGATGACTTCGAGGAGCTTGAGGGCATCTTCTTTGCTTAGCTCTTGATCCTGAGGAGCCTGTTGTTCTTGTTCACTTTGATTTTCTATGTCCGAGTCTTGTGGTTGCTGCTGTTGTTCCTCCTCGCCTTCATTTTGCTCTTGCTGTTGTTGCTCATTATTTTGCTCTTGCTGTTCCTGATTTTCTTGTTCTTGCTGTTGTTGTTCTTGTTGCTGCTGATTTTCTTGTTCTTGCTGCATCATGAGCTTCGCCATATACAGATTTTTGAGAATGTCTATATCATCAGGATTGAAGGCGTTGGCTTTTTTGTAGGATTCGATAGCTGGCTCTATCTGCCCCCCTTTGAGTTGAGCATTTCCAAGATTGTATAGGGCATTGGCTCTTTCTTGATCATTGGTGGCAATATTGAATGTGTTTTCATAATGTTGAACTGCTTCTTCAAATCTGTCTTGTTGGTATACGGCATTGCCTAAGTTAAAATTACTCTTAGTAGAGCTTTTCTTTTCTTGCGCTTTGCGGTAGTGTTCCTCAGCACTGAGATAGTCTTCTTGCTGATAAGATTGATCTCCCTCTAATAAGGATTTATGTGCGCTTTGGGCGTATGTATGAATAAAGGTTATGGATGAAATAATGAGTAATATGTACCACCTCATAGACTTAATTTTTTCTGCTCCGGAATCAAAAATCCTATTATTAACAGGAGCAGTCCTATTATAAGAAAATACTGAAAGTAACTTGCATAATCGGTAAAAGCCCGAGTTTCGACTTCTTGTTTTTGTAACAGGTCTATTTGTTTTTTTAGATCTGTTAAGATGATATTGCCTTCACCGATTAAGTAACTTTTGCCACCACCAGCAGAGGCAAGATCTTCTACCAGCTGAGTGTTCAAGGCACTCTTGACGGGCTTGCCTTCATCATCCCGTTTGTATTGTTGGCGTCCCTGGTTGACATATGGCACGAAGGCCCCTTCTGAAGTGCCAACACCTATAGTGAATATATTTAATCCTTGGTCCTTGGCCTCCTTAGCTTTGGCTATAGCATCGTCGTCGTGACTTTCGCCATCGGTAATTATGATGAGGCCTCGTTGATTGTTTTGTTCTGGCTCATAGGCCCGTAATGCAAGATCGATAGCCTCACTGATGGCAGTTCCTTGAGTGCTCGCCTGATTGGTGTTAGCAGATGCAACGAATAGCTGCGCTGCACCATAATCATTGGAGAGGGGCATCTGTAAATAGGCATTGCCTGCGAAGAAGATTAGTCCAATCCGATTTCCTTTGAGTGACTGAGTAACATTTTGCATCAACCGCTTAGCTCGCTCCAGTCGATTAGGCGATATGTCTTCTGCCATCATACTCTGAGATATATCCAGCGCTATGAATACATCGCTGCTCTTGGCTTTTACTTTTTCTTTTTTATTACCCCATTGCGGATTAGCATAAGCAATGATCAAAAAAAATAGTGCGAGCAATGAAGTGATGAACTTGTAATGTTGCCTCCACTCGGACCATCCTAGTGCCAATCGTTCAAACAGTTGATCTGTGGCGAGCAAAGATTGCTGTCGTCGTCGCCAGGTCAGATAGAACCAATACAGTATGGCCATTATGGGGACTATCCATAAGAACCAAAAAGCGTCACTATATTCAAATCTAAACATACTATGGTAAGGTTTTGAATATGGTCATACGTAACAAAAGGTCAAATATCAATAGAATGAGGCCAATGCTCAAGAATCGTCTATATTCCTCACTATATCTTTTGAAGCTGGTGATTTCCATCTCGGTTTTTTCCAATCGATCTATCTCAGCATAAATGGACTCCAAGCTCACTTCATCAGTAGCTCTATAGTACTGACCTCCGGTGTTATTGGCTATCTCTTCTAAAAGCTGCTCATCAATCTCAACATTGGCCATACCAAAGATGTATCGCCCGTCACTACGGCGACTCACGGGACTTAATGCTTGCCCTCGGGTACCGACTCCGATCGTGTAGACTTTGGTCTCCAGTTCCTGCGCTATCTCTGAAGCAGTAAGGGGTTTGATATATCCCGAATTATTGACACCGTCAGTAAGTAAGATGACCACTTTACTTTTAGACTCGCTATCTTTCATGCGGTTGACAGCTGAGGCCAATCCCATGCCTATAGCAGTGCCGTCTTCGAGCATGCCACATTGTAAGCCATCCAAGAAGTCCTTAACAACTCGGTGATCGGTGGTCAATGGACATTGTGTAAAGCTCTCACCAGCAAAAACAACAAGACCTATACGATCAAATTCTCGCTTATCTACAAACTGCTTGGCCACTTCCTTGCTCACCTGGAGCCTGTCGGGCTGAAAATCTTGCGCCAGCATACTACTTGAGATATCCATCACTAGTATTATATCAATGCCTTCGGCTTTTATCTCTTCTTCTTTAAGTGTCAGCTGTGGTCTGGCGAGAGCTATGACAATAGCAGCATAACTTAGGGCCTTAAGGATGTAGAGATATGGATAGAGCATCGTCCTCCAAGTCTTTACTCCTTGGATGGGAGAGGTATCAGATAAATTGAAATGTGTCTGACGTTTGCCTAATTTATAATAATGCCACAATCCTAATAAAGGAATGAGCATCAATAATGCCAATGCCCCAGGATGCAAAAAATCCATATGACCCCAGTGACTATTCATCCTCAACATCTTTTAGTGGCGTCACCTTGGTTCTAACGACAAAATCCTCTGCCTCCGTCATGAAGCTTTCATGGATACTCTCATCAGGTTTGGCCTTAGCGAATTTGACTAAATCAGCCACTTGTAGAATGCGCTTGAGCGCATCAACATCTTTAAGCTCGAGATCTGCGGCACTTAGGTTACGGACTATTTCGTCGGTAGTTGATTCTAAGGCTTGTACCTCATAGCGATTTTCCAAGTATTGCCGGATGATGAATGTCAGTTTGGATTGATATTCTTTTATAGCTCCTTTTTGCCAAAGCTGTTCTTGTCGTAGATCATAAAGCGCATCCAAAGCCATCGTATGAGCCGGGATGATTACTTCAATTTTCTCAGGATCAACCTTTGTCATATCGTCGCTATTGGTCCATCTACGATATAGCCAGTATACTATGATTCCAATTAATAAGGCCGATAAAATATAGAAGTATATCAGGTAGTCTCTGATGTTTTTGGCTTCCGTTAAGATTGGTTTAATGGGCTCTATATTGAGTGAATCAGGAGATATAGCCTCTACTCCTGCAGGTGGAGCGACGTATATGCTTACTTGTCCACCTTGATAATGTTGTTCTTGTTGTCCATTTTGACTGATCAGAATAGGGGGTATCAAAATGATATTAGACCCAGGATCCCAAAATTTGATCTTAAAGGTTTGCTCATGCAGCCTCTGGTTACCAATAGTGCTAATGTTCCAAGAGAGTTCGTCCCCACTATATAATCCATCAGAGTTATTGTCACTCCACTGACCCAGATCTATGAGTTCGAAGTCAGCCAAGACTGGTGGTGTCGTGCCCGTAGTGTCCCCAGGATTAGATTTAAAGGTTTGTAATGCAGAATACATAGAATCCAAAAAAACAGTAGGAACGACTAAAATTTCCTCATCTCCAGATAGATTGATGCTCAGAGTAAATGACGCCTCACTGCCGATTGGGATAGTATCTCTATCAAAGGCTCCTGTGACATTGACTTGGCCTTGCAACATCGACAATGTTGATAATATTATTAGGATGATCCTTATCATCTATGGCGACTTTTAAAGAACCTAAGTAAGTGCTTGACATAATCCTCACGAGTATTAATATCAATAGTTGAGGCGCCTGCCTTCCTAAATGCATTGGTATAATAATCTCGATGTTCTAAGAAGTGTGCTTGGTATCGTGCTCGCACTGACTTGGAAGAAGTGTCTATGAGCTGCTTGCTACCTGACTCGGCATCAGCAACTCGAACCAATCCTACATCGGGAAGATTTTGTTCTATATCATCAAATACCTTTACGCCGATAATATCATGTCGCTTGGCTGCCACTCTCAGGGCATCTTCATAAGGCGCACTAATGTAATCTGACAACACAAAAGAGATTGAGCGCTTTTTGACAACATTGTTTAGGTACTTGATTGCTTCTGATAGATCTGTTTTTTGGTGTGATGGTTTAAAGTAGATCAGCTCTCTAATGATTCTTAGGATATGCTGTCTACCTTTTTTTGGGGGTATATACTTTTCTACATGATCAGTGAAGAGTATGGCTCCAACCTTATCATTATTGGTGAGCGCCGAAAAGGCAAGAGTGGCACAGATTTCTGTGTTTATTTCACTCTTAAATTGATTAACAGTTCCAAAGAATGAAGACTTACTCATATCAATCAAAAAGACCACTGTTAACTCTCTTTCTTCTTCGTACACTTTGATGTATGGCTCTCCTGTACGGGCTGTTACATTCCAATCTATATTACGGACATCATCTCCATACTGATAGTTGCGAACTTCACTAAATGACATCCCTCTACCTTTAAATGTGCTGCTATACTCTCCAGAGAAAAGGTGTTTACTTAACTCCTTGGTCTTAATTTCGATTTTTCTGACTTTCTTGAGTATTTCCGCAGTATCCATTAAGCTCTTTTTTTGATGTAATTCGTAATGGACTTATTGTTGATATAGCTCACAAACTCGTTAAAAGGGAGTAATATACTC
>CAZJHC010000026.1:0-18852 GCA_964545645.1 uncultured Saprospiraceae bacterium | reverse complement strand
GTGTTAGGTGATAGTTGTAGGTATATGCGCATGCTATGATGTATGTGCCCTATCTGAGCATATGCTATGTAGGACTGATTAGCAGTTAATGTCGCTGATAATATTAGGCAAATTAGTGGTCTTATAGAGAGGCATCATGCTCCTATTTTAGGGACATTTAGTTGGCCTATGTCACTGAACTTTGCTTATCGGATTGCAGTCGAATATGTGTAATTGGTTGATTGTCAATAATCGATTATTACTATTATACTCGTATTTTGTCACATCTAACGTTTAAAGGGATATGAAGATAAATGAGATATTATCTACACTTGATGTGGGTCATTGGCCCATTATAGATCGTTATATCTTGGGCCAATATCAATCCGAATCACTGGAGTGTCGGACTTGGAGGTATATCTATACTCATCAAGAAGACATCTCCGATATGACATTTGATGGTATTAGATCGGGTATAGCTCATACTGGTAGCCCTTCATCCTATCGCAATGTGATCTCAAGGCTTAGTGAGGTCATAGAGGATGCTATCTTGCACTATCAGATCAACCATAAGAGCAATCAAGAGTATCGATCTTATCTGTTGGCTCAGCACTATAAAACTCAAGGAAATATTAAACTCTTTGATCAAACTATACAACAGTGCCTGACAGATAATCTTGGATCCACGTCCTATGATCCTCTGGCACTGTTGAGGCGTGTGCAGTATCTATATGAACGAGTATACTCTGAGCTGCATGATGAAGATAAGATGGATTGCTATGATGAATTAGAGATCAATAGTGATCTGGTGCATAGATATATAGGCGACTTGCTAAAGATTGAATCTGTTAATCCCCATAGCTCTTATCAGGGCAAAGAATGCCAATCGTTACCATCTCTAGATACTTATCCCTTGGATCCATTGTTGACTGATATGTATCAATTGGTCAAGACTCAATCTGAGAATGCCTATCAATCTCTTGATAGGACTATATCTTGTAATCATGAAGTAATGCCTTCCTACCTTGTCCAGATGTGTCTGATCTATATGATCAATTATTGCTATCAAAGGATACGTCAAGGGAGTGAAAGCTATTACGAGTCGCTTTTGGAACATTTTGAGTTTGGTCTGAGAAGTCAATATCTCTTAAGTCAGGGTCTTTTATCTGAGCGAAGATTCGTCAATATAGCAGAGGCCAAGTCTTATTATGATACAGATGAAGCAATGATCCGATATATAGATAGCTGGAGTCAGTGCATTCACAGCGAAGATGTGGGTCCACTTGTCCTTATAGCACATGGATATCGACACTTTGGCAAGGGGAGGTATGGGTCATGTGTGGAGGTATTGCAAGATGTAACGATCAAGAGATCCAGATATTGGTTACAGCTTATAAGGCGCTGGCTAATCATCTGTAGTCTGAGTACCTACCCGGACCATAAGATGTATCTCAAGGAGCTCAATGCTGCAGAAAAATACTTCAATAGGAATCGTCAAAAAATAAGCGCAGGATTGTATAGAGCAAGTCTGAATTTGGTTCGACTATTGCGGATGCTCCATAAGCAAGTGGATGCCAAGCTAATAGAAGCCGAGATGAAGAGTATGAATGCTTTGGTAATGCGCCGATGGCTTACACAACAAATAAGAAAGGGGCATGCCCACCACTAATCGCTATTCCTCTCTTATCTGATGGTATTGATTACGAGATATTAGATACCTCCGATGTCCTCACCGACAATGCGTTGAGACGCTTGATTGAGCTTATACATAATATGTATTTTTTGAAAATGAATCAAAAAGACCAACTCTGCTTACTCTGCTGAGCTATTCACTTTTTTATAAATGGTCTTATCATTAAGCCTTGTCCGCTGTCGGATCAAGACATCTTCTGAGAGTGCCCTAATGGACTGGTGAAGAAGACATTTTCAAAATTCGTATATGCGTAGAGCGAAATTCGCTCATTTGTAATATATGAGTAGAATTAAATGTAATTAATTGATAATCAATAATATACGATGTAATTGATCATTGAAGAATCAATGATGATGACTATAAACTCTCTGGGTCAGTACGTGGTGAGTGATTTTCGCACATCTTCTTGTGCGGCTTTGGCCATCGCCATTACTCTCTCGGAGAGCGCCGGAGGTTGAAGGATGGTAATTTGACTGGTATTGGCCAATATGAAAGGTGCCAGGCCTAAGAAAAGGTGATTAACCTTGGCAGCATAATCAAAGGTATTGTCAGAAAGTTTGATAAGTTTTTCAACGGTTTTTGGATAGGTGTCCACCATCAGGTTATACCCTTTGACCGTGAGTTTTAGATGGACATGTAGCTGGTCACTATCTGCTATTCTAAAGTGATCGGTAATTTTTTCGAAATGCTTTGATTCGTACTGCCATGAATCCTTTAAGATTTCTACATAATCTATTCGATCCAATTTGAAGTGACGTACATCCATCCTATCATGATCAAATACTTGTATGGTGCCAATATCAGGATGCACTTTAATACATTCGACGGTTCGATCTTTGATTTCATTGCTATTGCTACGATAATTCTTGAGTATGACTTTTTGTTTCTTTTTTATTGACAACATGAGATCATCCATCTTATTGAGATGTGGTTTTCGTAGTGATCGTAGTCCTAACTTTTGAAAATCATAGAGCGTCTCAAGCTTTTTTATGAGATGAGCGGATTTATTTCTATGAACATTTCTGAGCGTATCAGCGACTTGTCGCATATCATCATCATCCATCGCCAAGAGGTTTTTGAGCTCTCGATGACTATCGTCGGGCAAGATGGAGATTTTATAATCTGGCGATTTTATATCGACCTCTATTCCTTCACTTTCGAAAGCACTGAGATATTCTTTTATTCTAAATCTCGATATACCGACTTGCTTAGCCAATTGACTTTTGTTGTATTGGCCTGGGTGTTGGAGTAGCTTCAGTAGTATGCGCACGCTCATCTGAGAGGGCCGACTTTTTTCTTTTTGAGTCATCATTCATATTTGCCTTTAATCTACATCGCACAATGCTCTCTGCCAAATGATCTAAGGCCGATCAGTACGTGCTTGACAATCAGTCAATATCATAAAAGAAAAACCTTAATTTTGGCATCTCCAATTTTTCGTTACTTAAAATGTATTGCTACCATGAGCATGTTTAAAAAATTGAAGTCTATTTTTGTTTTAGAAGAGGAAAATGCTCAACCTAAGACTACTGCTTCGACGACAACTAAGGCGACCCCTAAGGGGGCATCATCTCCTGCGGCTGCCCCCAAGACATCTGCCAAATCTTCTAAACTATCTAAAGAGTTACTCAAAGACGCTCATGGTGCTAAGCCAGAGAACAAATTCGTCGATATGCTCCTCAGATCTATAGAGGCTAACAATATAGAAGGTTTTGACTATCTGGAGTATAAACAATCGTTGCAGTCGCTCGTCAAGATAGAGTCCGATGAGGCCAAGCGATTTCAAAATGCCTATGCTATGGCACAGACTATGGGCCTCACCAAAAAGAAGCTTAATGATAGCATTAAGAGATATATACAAGTGTTGTCCGATGAGGAAAAGAAATTTTCTGAAGCCTTTGAAAAGCAAAAATCAGCTCAAGTCATCGAAAGAGAACAAACTGTTGCTAATCTGAAGAAGTCTATAGCTGCCAAGAAGGAGCAAATAAGAAAACTCCAAGCTGAGATTAAGGAATCTGAAGATGAACTATCTAAAATAGAAGGTAGAATCAATCAATCTCTCGCCAAAGTAGAAGCTACCAAAGATGGGTTTTATGCATCTTATAATATGGTGGTAGGACAGATTCAGTCAGATCTCGATAAGATCAAGCAGTATCTATAGAATACTTATGTGTTTTATGTAATGGGTATTTGTATAGAATACTATCATTAGTTGTCATAAAAAATGAATAGCAAGAATTCATATATTATTATTTTACTGAATATCTTTTTTTTCAAAAAAGGACACTTCTCCATATCTTTTTTCTAATTTTAAAGATCTAATGAAATCGAAAAACGCAATAATGAAATATTTCAGTTTACTATTCCTCACATTTTTAAGCTTACAAGTGTTTGCTTCAGGTGTAATTGTAACCTATAGCCCAGATAATCCCATCGCTGGTCAAGAGGTTAGTTTTTCAACTGATTTAACATGTACTAATCAAACTTTAATTCCTGGAGATGGTTCTGCTGCAATACCGATGGTAAATGGTAGTGCCGTACATACTTATAGTTTGCCTGGAAATATAACACCACAGATAGCTTGTAATGGCACGAATCAAAGTTTTGTTTCGTTTCAGCCAATAGGTCATGCAAGTTTTTCCTCAGGTATTATCATCGGGGCGGCTCCTTCACCTGACCCTATTCCAACTCTTGGAGAGTGGGCATTGATTATCCTTGGTATCATCATAGTAAGCATAGGAATAGTATCGCTCAGGAGCTCTAAGAGAATTCCCTCAATGCAGCGCTCATAGAAGGCGAGATCAATTGTTTCTTCCTAAGAGGAGTCACTCCCAAGGATGATTTCATTGGTATATCCTAGTGATAAGATAGATTTAATCGTTACTATAAATATTTAATTGGTGTTATTGAATCAAGGGTAATTTGTTCATTTTTGACTTAAATATTCAGCCATGAAATTTTTTCATTCACTTTTCTTCTCACTTTTTATCACTTCTTTATTTGGAGGTGGAGTGTTATTACAGGTATCAATTGCTCCGGACAATCCTATAGCTGGACAAGAGGTAACATTCTCTGGTATTGCTAATATTGACTTGACTACTTTGTCTTGCTCCCTGAACTTTGGTGATGGAGAGGCTGAAGCAATAACTGGCGACAACCAGAGCTTTATCTTAACGCATACATATGCTGATGCTGGTGGCTTCCTCATATCGGCGAACTGTAGTAATGGAACTGGACCGATCACATCGATAGTCCAAATAAATGGATCCAGAAACAATATAATTTCGGTTGCCTCTGCTCCAGTCGTAGCCCCAGATCCTATCCCGACCCTTGGAGAGTGGGCATTGATTATCCTCGGCATTATCATAATAGGTATAGGAATAGTATCCATGAGACAGCGGCATGTAGTCCTGCAATCTGAAAAAGCAGAGGTATAACAAGTGAGCGCCAAAGTTGATAGCATCAATATTGTTTTGATGCTCATATCGTGCTTATTAGCTTTTATATTTCCATTTGAGCTTTTTCTATTTAGCTATATCATTTTGGGACCTCTGCACTATATGACTGAGTTGTCATGGCTTAAGGAACGTCGCTTTTTTCTACAGTCGGCAGTGAGTTGGAAGTCATTATTCTACCTTGGACTGTCTATAGTAGTTGCAATTATAATTATAGATATGGATGAGACATTGGGTTATGTAGATTATACTACAACAACTCAAGTCTATCTGTCTAAAACTGTAATGGCGATGATTGCCAGCGCATTTATTTTAGCGTTATTTTTATTGATGAAGAGTTCTCGACAACGGCTCATAGTGGTTGGCGCTGTGAGTTTTTTGGGTGGACTATGGTTGACGGAGAGTTTTTACTTTTCGTTGATTGTGGGAATATTCATTCCTACTCTGATACACACAACCATATTTACTGGGGCTTTTATCCTCGAAGGGGCACTTAAGAATCGTAGTTCGATATCTATTATATCATTCTTCGTTTTCGTGGTTTGTAATATGATTTTCTTCATAGTGCCAGATATAAGCGGGAGGTTGCTGGACAATAATTATGTGCAAAACATATTTTTAGAAGGAGACTTCTTTCACATCAATCAGGCCCTCAACGCATTAGTATATTCTATGACTGATACTTTTGTCTTGGACTCACCTAACGGATTGAGGATACAGGGATTCATAGCCTTCGCATATACATATCATTATCTCAATTGGTTTTCCAAGACCGAGGTCATCAAATGGCATCATGTCCCACGAGGACAACTGATATTATCCATCGGGATATGGATACTGTCTATAGGTATCCATCTGATCGATGTTAAGGTAGGGATCATGTTTATAGCTCTACTAAGTATGTTACATGTCATCATGGAGTTTCCATTAAATCATCGATCATTTATCAATATCTGGCGATTGATTACCGCCGGACCTCATAAAGCGTAAATTTCCAATCTTTAGTAGAGGATAGACCTCACTGAGTCTTATTATATTTAAGGCTTACAGAAAATTTAGAGATATTTAAAGTATGGACACAAATTATAAACCCAAGTCTTTTTGGCGTAAGCCAGAAGGTGTCACTGGCGCATTGACGATAGGAGCGGTGATATTAGGGGGAGGGTATCTGATCTTTAACTCCTTGCCGGCTATCATAGCTGCCACCTCGAGTCTGTTGGGATTGGCAGGCATGATTATGGTCCTTGGCACCATCGTATATATTGCTTTGGATAGCAAGGCCCGCAGCCTCCTATGGTATATGTATAAGAGTACCATGAGATGGATTACGAGCATGTTCGTACAGATAGACCCTATAGGCATCCTCAAGAACTATGTCGATGATATGTCTGCTAACCTCAAGAAGATGAATAAGCAGATACTACAGTTGAGAGGGCAGATGCACAAGCTCAAGGAGTTGGTACTCAATAATAAGAAAGAGATAGATAGTAATCTCTCCTTAGCCAAAGCAGCCAAGAAGTCTGATCAAAAGTCTCAGATGATCCTACGCAGTAGAAAAGCAGGCAGGCTCAAAGAATCTAATATTAAGTATGAAGACCTGTATAGCAAGATGGAGATCCTCTATCGTGTGCTTAAGAAAATGTATGAAAATTCTGAGATCTTAAAAGAAGATGTCGCTGATCAAGTAGAAATAAAAGAACAAGAACTCAAGGCAATGAAAGCGAGCCATAGCGCCATGAGCAGTGCCATGAATGTTATAAGAGGTAATAAAGATAAACGAGCCATGTTTGAGATGGCGTTAGAGGCGGTGGCAGATGATGTAAGCAACAAAGTAGGGGAGATGGAACGATTTATGGAGATGTCTGAGAGCTTCATGGGGAGTATCGATTTGCAAAATGGCATCTTCGAGGAGGAAGGTCTTAAAATGCTCGAACAATGGGAAAATGAAAACTCTCTGCTACTCATGGGTGAAAAAGAGACCTTGATGTTAGAAGGAGAGACGACAGAGACGTTGGACCTCAACGAGTCTATGATCAGCAAGGAGCGTGTCGAGCGTGCTAATCAATATGACTCCTTGTTTGATTGATGAAGATCGTACTCTACATCATATTAGGACTCATTGCAATAGCCGCAGTCTTTGTCGGTGGAACCTTACTATATGTCAAGTACTTTGACAATCCTAAGGATGCGGCCAATCAACTGTCTGTTAGGGCTCCGTTCAATGATGTGGTGGTTAATTCTATAGCGGATCTATCCAAAAATTTTCGCAACTATACACGCATATCGATCGCAGTAACAATAGAAGATTCGATTCATTATTATGGATTGAAACGCTATCAGGATACACTAATCAATGAATCAAATCATGATAAGGTCTTTGAGATAGGATCCATATCCAAAGTCTTTACAGCCTATGTGATACATCACTTGGCTCAAGGAGACAAGATAGATCTTACTAAAGGATTGTTGGATTATCTGCCACTTGATAACGAGAATCTCAAGGATATAACAGTACTGTCATTAATGAACCATACTGCTGGCTTTCCTAAGATGCCAGACAATATGAAGCATATGTATAGTCAAGATCCATATAAGGACTATGGTACTGACCAACTGTACGAGTATCTTGAGTCTGTAGACAAACCATTGATAGGAGGCGATGATTTTGACTATAGTAACTTAGGCTATGGCGTCCTTGGTGCTATAGCAGAGCGAGTGAGTGGACAGACGATGGAAGAGCTCTATCGAGATATTATATTTACGCCACTATCGATGGACAATAGCAGTTTTTATAAAGACTCGGTGACCAACTTAGTCTGGCCTGGACTGTCTGCTCTTGATAATCCATCGTCTTATTGGAATTTTGATATTCTGGGTGCTGCGGGTGCCATTAAGTCTTCTTCAGATCAACTTATATTATTTGCTAATCATCTGATGAGCCATGATACTATACCAGCTTATATGAGAGAGCGGTCCTTTGTCAGGGATAATGGGCGCAATGTAGGCAAGGGCCTATTTATCATCGAGAAGGATGACAAAGCACCAATATATTTTCATAATGGAGCTACAGGAGGGTTTAATTCTTGTATGGCAATTGACCCAATCGCAAATATATCTGTTGCAGTACTCTCAAATCGAAATATCTTTACCAATCGGAACGATCACATAGATCAAATGTGTTTAACCATTTTAGAAGAATTACGATCTCAATAAAAACGAAATTATGGCAAAGCGAAGACTGACAATGTTTTCAAAACTATTGATCACCATCCTCATCGTTGGGGCAATAGTCTATGCGGGATATTATTTTCTCAATAATACATCTACGGGTCAAGACCTGAAGAATCAAACGACCACGGAGACGGCTACTACGTCTAACTCCTCAGAGAAAAAGAAAAGTCCTTTTTCATTTGGCAAAAAAGGTGATGATGATGTCATCAAGATAGGGGTAGTTACCTGGGGTGGCTATGCTGGTGGTCAGTATTTTAATGAGGGTTTTGAAGCAAGTGAAGAATCAAGATTTTACAAAGATTATGGCCTGAAGGTAGAATTCAAGGTGCTGGACGACTTTGAGGCATCTCGTAATGCCTTTAGAGCGGATGAAGTTAATTTGCTCTGGCAGACCATAGATGCATTTCCTACCGAGGTTAACGGGTTAAAGGATTTTGATCCCGTCATCGTATGGCAGGCGGATTGGTCCCGAGGAGGAGATGCTATCGTGGCTCGTAGAGGGATCACCAAGGTCTCTGACCTCCGAGGCAAGAAGATTGCAGTAGCCGAGTTGACACCGTCGCATTCGTTTTTGTTATGGATGTTAGATGCTGGCGGGTTGAGCGTCGATGACGTGACTATCGTACCACAAGCCAGTGCTATAGATGCTGCAGAGGTGTTCAAAGCCCAACGAGTAGATGCTGCTGTCGTCTGGAGTCCTGATGACATATTGAGTCTCAAGGCGGTACCGGGGTCCCGTATCCTGGAGAGTACTAAGTCAGCGGCCTATATCATAGCTGATGTATTCATGGCTAAGAGATCTTACGTCACTAACAATGAAGATAAGCTTAGAAAACTATACGAAGGTTGGATGAGAGGAGCCTCTGAGATTAACTCTAATCCTGCGGCAATGAAAAAAGCGTCAACGATATTGGCAAGAGAGTTTACAGAAAGAGGTACCGCTCTCAGTAGTGAAGAGGCAGCGGAGATGATCGGCAATGTTAGATTGACTACCCATGGAGATAATCTGAATTTCTTTGGACTCAACTCTGATTATAAAGGGGTGACAGGCAATAATCTCTATTCTAACATGGCCATTAAGTATCAAGACTTAGGATTTATAGAGGGCAATGTGCCTAACTGGAGATTGATAGCTTATCCTTCATTCGTTGTAGGATCTACCCTGTCGGGAGCTAGTCACGCAGCCGAAAAATCTAAAACTTTTACTCAGGCGACCAGCGCTGATGCCAAGAAAGAAGCCATCGCTAGTAAAAAGGTAAGTATCAACTTTAGAACCGGTGAGTTCAGGCTCGACGAAAACGCCAAGTATATCATAGACAAGGAGTTTGTAGATATTGCCAAGGCATTCGCTAATAATAGAATACGAATCGAAGGGAATACCGACAATACAGGTAATTATGCCATGAATGTGCAGTTATCTAAAAAAAGAGCCCAATCCGTGGTTGACTATTTAGTAACAACCTATCAGATGCCTCGTAATCGCTTTATCGTTACTGGCAATGGCCCTGACAAGCCAGTAGCTAATAACAATTCTGATAGTGGTCGAGCGCAGAACAGGAGGACAGATTTTGAATTAGTAGCGGACTAACATAATAACATAATTAATGAATCCACTTTTCAAACTTAGAGGAGAGTTATCTCGTCAACAGCAGCTCCTCTATGGATTAGTAGGGTTCATTCTATTGATTACCTTTTGGTGGATACTGGCAGAATTATTTGCTGAGCAATCGCCTATCCTGGATGGTTACAATCAGTCTCTGCCCAGTTCTATAGGCGCTGATGCGGATATTGCTGCCTTAGATTCTATGGCTAGGGCTGACTCGATCTTATATGCTAATGCCACAGAGTTTGAGAAGGTATACAAGATCTTACCTACACCGCTATCGGTCGTCAGGTCTTATCCATCATTGATCACTAAGGATCAATTGATTCCTAATGCACTCAAATCCATATGGATCAATTTGCAAGGATATGTTTGGGCGATTTTGATATCTATACCTATTGGTTTTTTGATAGGTTTAATACCACTTTTTAGAGGCCTTTTTAGCCGACAGGTAGATGCCATGAGGTTTTTGCCTCTCACAGCGTTGACAGGGTTGTTTATCTTATGGTTTGGAATCGATGATTCTATGAAGGTTGCTTTTCTATCCTTCGGTATTATAGTTTACCTATTGCCAGTGGTTGTTCAACGTATCTGGGAGGTAGATGACGTCTACCTTAAAACAGTATATACCTTAGGAGCCAAGGACTGGCAAACAGTTCGTACGGTTTATATCCCATCGGTAATGACAGTGATCTTTGATGATATACGAGTGCTAACGGCGATTTCTTGGACATATATTATCATTGCAGAGCTATTGAATAGAGTTGGTGGGATTGGCTCACTTATATACATTAAGGCACGACAAGGTCAGATAGAAAAAGTCTTTGCGATACTCATCCTGATCATTATGATCGGGATTATACAAGACTGGATATTTGTATTCTTAGGGAAGCGTTTGTTTCCTCACAAGCACTTCAAGTCTATGGTTTCCGGGATTAAAGAGGC
This sequence comes from uncultured Saprospiraceae bacterium, assembly GCA_964545645.1. Classification (GTDB taxonomy): domain Bacteria; phylum Bacteroidota; class Bacteroidia; order Chitinophagales; family Saprospiraceae; genus GYS-P2D. The sequence goes on along the minus strand of CAZJHC010000026.1, from coordinate 7,946 downwards.
TAAGTTTGGAATATTCACATTGCTTGCTGCCTTAGTAATTGCAGTGCTCATTACGGGCTTTTTTGGCCTTTCAAGTATAGTAGCTATAGGCATAGGAGTGATTACTCTGTCGGCGGTGTTATTTACAGGATACGGAGAGTTTATCATTAAGAAAAATACTGTAGGCCATGAGTGATATTATCAAAGACACAGAATTAGACAATATCATCCAACTTAAAGGCATCGGTCAATCTTATGATGGCGGTCAAAATTGGATCATTAAAGATCTTGATTTTATAGTGGAAGATAAGCCTGATCAAGGGCAGTTTGTCGTAATCCTTGGGATGTCGGGCTCTGGTAAATCTACCGTACTCAGATACATCGCAGGGCTACAAGAGCCAACACAAGGTCAAGTACTGGTTAATGATCAACCGATCAATAATCAGGATAGGGTTAGCATGGTTTTTCAGAAATACTCCTCCCTTCCATGGATGACTGTACTGGATAATGTTAGCTTGGCACTACGCTACAAGGGGATGTCCAAAGAAGAGCGAAATGAAAAGGCTATGGAGATGATCAAGCTGGTTGGACTCGAAGGCCACGAAAATAAATTTGCTCAATACCCTACACTGTCAGGAGGGCAACTGCAGCGCATTGCTATAGCCCGTAGTCTCTTGGCAAATCCAAAGATATTGGTTATGGATGAACCCTTTGGAGCACTGGATATCAAAACCAGACTACAGATGCAGGACTTGCTCATTAGCTTATGGCATAAGTTTCAATCAACGATACTTTTTGTTACACACGATATAGCCGAAGCAGTCTACTTAGCCGATGACATCTACATCCTCAAATCTCAGCCATCGCAGTTTGTAAGACATATAGGAGTAGATCTGCCGTTTGAACGAAATCGCACCACTAAGCGCACACCTGAGTACACATCACTGGTACACCATGTAGAGGATATGATGATGGAAGTGGCAGAGATGGGCTAGATCAGACTCGTTTATCTTAATCTTCTTTTATTGGGCTTAAGTCTTTTCTGAGTCCTTAATATACCCATGAAGAGCATTACAAAAGAGGCAAATAAAGCCAAAGCACCCACAACATATTGGCTCTTGCTGTAGCGACTTTTAATTTGATCGGTATGATACACGATGGCCACACAAGCATATAAAATCACAAAAGAGCTAATGAGCCAACCTACATTGGTCTGTGCGAGGTTATATCCTGATACTCTCAATACAACCCTCGCAATGAATATGGAAAACAAAACAAAACCTCCAATTCTTAAAAAGCGCTGTAAAAATGAAAAATCCTTATTGATCATAAGAGTATAGACTGACAGGCCAACAAATAGGCCTACGCTCATGACAAAAGATGATAAAATCAACCCTGGGGCCGACAGCTGAGCCTTATATAGTAATGGAAATAAGAGTATAGATTTTAAAAACAGGAAAAATCCATAAACGGCAAATTGCTTATTAATATTTGTGACTTTTCTTGAAAACTTACGGGTATAACGAGAAACAAAAATGAAAACAAGAAATATTGGTAACCAAGAACTGTCCCACCTTCTAAAGCCTATAGTATTTAAATACCAGTCCTTGAAACCACTGTTGAAGTTATAGAGCCTACAAACCAATTAAGACCAGGAGTCCTAATGAAAGATTAAAATATACCTTCCTTAAAAACGAAATCTGGACATCTTCAGCTTCATTGGAGACTTTGTCTTTTTATGATGCCTTCTTCATGCGATTGTTATTCACCTACCAGCTGATATCGTCTTCTGTCTCAATCGGCTTGTCCTCAATCGAGTTAGAACTTGTATCATCTAAAGGAGTCTCGGCTGTTGATTCTTCTGTCGTACTAGCGCCTTCTTCAATCGCCTCAAGAGCTTTTTGTCTCTCCCATTCTTCTTGACGACGATCAAATTGTTCGTAATCGTAATCTGGCATCAACTCAGTTTTTACATGATTAACTGCGTCCTGTAGGCCTTCTAAGAATCTGTTGAAATCTTCTTTGTAAAGAAAGATCTTGTGTCTAGTATATCCGCCGCCGTTAAACTTTTTGGTGCTTTCTGTAAGAGTGACGTAGTAGTCTTCTCCTCGAGTTTGCTTTACATCAAAAAAATAAGTTCTACGCTTACCAGCTCTTACTTTATTAGAATATACGCTGTCTTGACCCTGCCCATAATCATTTTCCACTGCCTTTCGCTTTAATGGTTAAATCTTAAAATACCGTTAGTAAATATAAAAAACTTAGACTACTTAATGGCTAGGGATGCTTTTTTCTTCAGCAAGTTGCTTATTGAGCATTTCAAAATAATACCCTTGCTTTTTAATTAGCTCTGCTGGAGTCCCATGTTCTATAACCTTCCCTTCTTCAAGCACAATGACCTTGTCAAAATCTAAATGACGGTATATTCGATGAGTGATAATCAAGGCAGTTTTGTCTTTTAGAGCACCGCTCAAATAGGAAAGTATCGTTTGCTCTGTCGTAGTATCTACGGCACTTAGACAATCATCCAAGATAATAATTTCTGGTTTTTTGATGAGAGCTCTGGCAAGAGATAGCCTCTGTTTTTGGCCTCCTGACAACGTAACTCCTCGTTCGCCAACGAGGGTGTCAAACTGCTCAGGAAGCTTGAGGATATCTTTATATATAGCAGCGTTCTTGGTGATGTCTTTAACATCTTCTAAAGAGGCATCTGACTTTCCAAAAGCGATATTATTTTCGATGGTATCGCTGAATAAAAATGCGTCTTGCGGGACATAGCCTATACTTTTTCTCAGCTCGTATAAGTTTAGTGTAGAGATATCTACACCATCTATTAGTATACGTCCACTTTGTATATCGTGCATTCTGAGCATTAGATTAGCGATGGTGGACTTCCCTGAGGCCGTTTTTCCAATAATGCCTAATTTTTTACCTTTTTCAACTGTGAAACTAACTTTGTCCAGAGCCTGTGTACCCGAATCTTTATAGAGAAAAGAGACCTGATCAAACTCAATATGCCCATGGATTGACTGAGTTTTTTGGTTGTGACAGATGATTGCAGGGGCTGTATTCAGAAATTCATTGATTCTAGATTGAGAAGCTTCAGCCTGTTGGACGATGGAAACAATCCAACCTACAGCGGTAAATGGCCAAGTTAGCATATTGACATAGATGATAAATTCTGCAATATTACCATGAGTTATATGGCCTTTGGCAACTTCCTGCCCCCCTACGATCACAACTAATAATATACTCGTTGAAACTAATAAGAGCATGAGGGGGTAAAACAGAGCATTAACTTTGGCAAGCGCCATTGAGTTGTTTTTGTATTCATCACTTTCTCTAGCGAAGTATGAGGCAAATTGAGACTCTTTTACATATGACTTAACTACTCGTATCCCTGAGTAAACCTCTTGAGCTATGGTGGTTAGTTTGGCAAGTTGCTTTTGTATGATCTCACTACGCTTATTGATGATTCTACTGACAACGTAGATCGACAGTGATAGCAATGGTAGTGGAAGTAATGCATAAAACGTGAGTGTTGGGCTGACACTATACATATAATAAATGGCCAAAACGAATAATGTCATCAGGTTGATGCAATACAATAGTCCTGGGCCAAGGTACATCCTTACTTTGGAGACATCTTCGGTGATACGAGACATCATGTCCCCAGTAGAGTTACGAGTATAAAAGGCGTTATCTAACCCTTCATAATGTGCGAATATCATCTTGCGCAAGTCATATTCTATCAACCGGGATACGACGATAATAGTCTTGCGCATCATATACATAAAGATGCCCATGATTATGGCAAAACCTATGACACATAGACCATACTCCATAAGATTAAGAGAGATGTAATCAATGATTATCTGTCGCTCCTCGTCATTGGGAGCTGTCCTATAGGAGTCAAGGCAACTAACGGCCAGATCGAGTGCTTTGCGAAACTGAGGCGGAACAAGTAGTCTGAAAAAATTTTGGGCCACGACGAATAAAGCTCCAATGGAGAGACGCCACTTATATTTAAATAAAAATTTATTGAGTTTAGCAAGATTTTTCAACGATACTATATTTGTCCCTTTACTAAGGTATGATGATGTCTATTGTTCCGATTAACTTGATTTAAATATCATTCATTGTTCATATCTCTTATTAAATATGCTTTGACCTTCTCCCATCGCTCTTTTGGTAGCGGATTAGTATCTATAAATTTTTGAATGTTATCTGCCTGGTCTCTTTCATGGAAGTAGTTAATGGCCATTTTGGCCATGTTTTCATCAAAATAGTGATGCTTAGATAGCTCCCAGATGGATATATTCTTCAAATCAATATAGTTGTACGAGCTATCAACATATAGATGCGGCATGATTTCATCGACCAAAGCACTATCTATAGACCATATGCCATCATATAACTGACTAATATGATGAAATCCCCCAATGTTCTCTCTTCTATTGATTATCTCTTGAGCTCTATATGCTCCGATGTTATTGATTAGGACTAACTGTGATTTAGTAGCTTGATTGAGGTTTATGTTGAGGGGAGTAGTTGTTTTCATCTCTCTTTTAGTATATCTCGGACTTGATTGGTGTAAGGAGGTGTCTATACGTATATAAGGTTGAATTCTTTGGTACATAGTATCAGACAAGCCATATAATTTTTTCAGTTGTTCAGCTTTATAAAACTGACCTCCTGACGCTCGATACTTGATTAGATTGTTGACAACATATCTTGGTAAATCTAATAATCGCAAAGAGTCATTACTTACTGTATTGGGATCAAATTCGAATAGCCTTTTCTCTATCTCGTAAGACTGATTAGGAGATGGGTGCTCTCTTGTTTTTTTGGCTCTTGTACTGGTGGTGTTAGGGATGATAATGTACTGCTGGAGCTGTTGATATAAAGCAGTATCCATATGGTAGAGCTTGAGCAGATCAGGCGATGATTTAAAGGTTCCTCCTGCCGCAGTATAATTGGCCCATGTATTGGCGAGTTTAGATGGGATACCCATCTCTACGAGAGATTTTTTTGATACTTTGTTTGGATCAAAGGGGTGTAGGTCAAGACTGTTAGGCTTCGACTTTTGTACAAATCTCTGTCGTTGATTCAGTATGCTATCAATCATTATTCTTTGATCAGCAGTAATTGTTATCTGTGGATGATAGAAACGTTGAATCATAGGGTTGATAGAAATCACTACGACGAGGAGTATAATTAGACCGTATGCCCCATTCCTCTCTCTACGAGACAGTTTAACCCATGATGTAACGTCCTCATCATTCATTATTGATCAATTTTAGATACTTTTCGAGGTCTTCGGCGGGGTGGACTTCTTTAATTCCATAACCATGTCTAAAATCTCTTGTTATAAAGATTTTCTTGTGGGGAGTTAACTCCTTAGCGACTATTTCAAATGCCTTCTGCCCTATAAGTATATCCGTGACCCCTTCATCTTGTTCATATGTGGATATGACAAATTGTGATTTTTGATTGAATAGATTGTAGTTGCAATAAGCAAAGAAGGTTATTATAGAAAACATTGATAATTGCAGCCATCTAAATTGCTTGACACGTAGCCATATGATGCCACTCAATAGAGTCAGAAATAAGAGAAACAAATGAATATTTTCGAACCAAATTACCTTGAAGATAGAGCCATAAAGGCCATCGATAAATCTTGTTGATCTTAAGATGATCTCCACCAATGGCTCTAAGGCCACTAAGATGCCGTTGATCTCTGGTATGACCTGCCCTAACGCCAAGATGGGAAGGCCCATGGCAATGATCATAAAGGCACAAAGGATAGCTATGATGCTACTAATGATAAAATATACCGGAAATTGATGAAAATAGTATAGACTCAGCGGGAGGATGAATACTTGTGCTGCTATGCTGACAGCAGTAAGAGACCAAAGATAATCTAATAAGATGTTGGTCACAGACCAGGCTCTGTAGATCTTATGATAAAATAATATGATACCTCCTACTGCCGCAAAAGATAGCTGAAAGCTGATTTGAGACAATTCTGACGGATCCAGGATTAAAATAAAAAATGCTGCTGAAGCCAATAGGTTGAGTGAATTGGTATGTCGATTGACATGCCTATTCCATATGAAAATCAAAAATATCAATGTAGATCTCATGACCGGAGCTGACTGGCCTGTAAAGAGAGCATATAATATCAGGCCTAAACTTAAAATCATGCTCTCTACCAATATAAATCTCCCTCGTCGAGGTAACCACCAAAGACAAAACTTGAGTATGGCAAAAATGATCCCTACATGCAAGCCTGACACTGCCAATACATGTATGGCGCCACTATTAGCAAACTGTTTTTGGAGATCTTGGTCTATATCATTTCGATAGCCGACTAATAGCGCTGCTATAATGCTCGCATGGGGTTCTGATAAATGCTCCTTTATGGATCTGATTGCCTTCGATCTCCATCCAATCGTTATGATATCAATGCCTTCATAGAGTTGACAAGGAGCGTATACATGTACTTTTTGAATCCATCCTTGATAAGAGATATTTCGCTTTTTGAGATGTTGAGCGTAGTTAAAGGCGTATTTGTGCGAGGGTTCGTGGGTCTCTTGGACGATTACTTTGGCTATTATGGTATCCCTCGGCTTGAGAGACATTATCATTGATTCTTTGGAGTACAGCTCTATAGGTTGTGCGTATCGTAGCGATTGATGGTTGATAGACATTATTTTTCCTGAAACAATATTCTGGGTTCGGGGCTTAGGGAAATTTTCTATCAGAATAGCTGCCAGTACGGGCTGACCTGTTTCTATATTATTGATGGTCGGGGTGTGACTATTGAAAGTAGATCCATGGGTATATCCCAATAAGACCAAAGCTAAATGAACAAGGAGTGATTTATAGAACACATGCTTATGCGCTGCAGTTAGAATAAGATAAAGAGTAGTGAAGATTAGAATTAAAGTTGATGCAGTAACCAGCCATTCTAATTGAATAAAATCTATTAATATCATTCCAATGATAAATGATATCAAAAATTTGAACATTGTCAGCTCCCGCAGCGAAAAATTCATAATACCCTAACTCGTCGAATAAATATTTGGAAAGTTACTTTCCACACGATTTATCGTCTTAATAATCGTGATTATTACCAAAAAAACAAGAAAAGTTTTGATTAAACTCTCTTCAACTCCGAATTAATCATAATTTAATATATTTAAAATCATTTTTTAACTAAACCAACTTTTCCTAATGCGTAATATAGGACTGATTATTACACTCATCTTGTGGATGTTGTTGGGATACATGATGTGTACCTGTTACACCGATACTTGTACCGATGATGGTCAAGATACGGTAGAGGCAGTAGCACCACCTCCTGTAGCTCCGCCAGCTGTTAAAAAGACAGTGAACTGCCCAGATGAACCGATTTGCTTTGGCAAAGATGACTGCGACCCTCACTTAGGGAGTGGATTTGCGTCTTTAAGAGATTCATTGATTAATAGCTTAACCGATCAAGCAACCCTTAGAATTATTGGGACATATGGTTCTTCAGAGAAGAACGATTCAGAATATGACAATCTCGGCTTATGTCGTGCCAATGCTCTAAAGGCTGAATTTGCTAAAGTGTTGGATGCTGGCAGAATACAAGTCGGTGGCCAGCGCACAGTAGGTCAAGGCGCATTAAGCGGTGGAGTATCAACGGATCGTATAAGATTTGCTGTGGCTGAGGCTGATGCACCTGAGATTGCCTCGAGTACATTGATCTATTTTCCGTTTAATTCGACCAATAAATTGGACGATGGCGATGTCGAAGCATATTTGGATAGTGTCGCTGAAAGAGTGAAAGCATCTGGAGAAAAAGTTAGCCTTACGGGACATACTGATAATGTCGGGCGAGAAGCTGCTAATCTTGCTCTTGGGCAACGCAGATCTCAGATCATCCGTGATTATCTGGTGTCTAAAGGAGTCAATAGATC